>NZ_JBNHEQ010000077.1:0-28218 GCF_050016015.1 Dapis hubbardiae BLCC-M172 | reverse complement strand
GTATTCTAATTCGATAAACATTCACTTGTTCTGGTAAAGAGCGGGTATTGGCAATGACTATCTCAATCAACTGTTCCATCACCTCAAAATCACCACATAAAGCAGCTAATTCCGTCCCCAGCTCATAGAATTCTAAAGTCATTTCATATTGCCTGGACCAAGCATTTTCTCCTAGTAATGATAATCCAATGCTGGCATACTCACGACCTGCCTGATAAGCATTGGCATCTTTAGCTTTGCGACAGGCAAGCAAATTTAGTTGAGCTAATTCATCTCGCTCCGTTTGTTCGCTAATTAAAGCTGTTCCATAGTTTAATTGATTGACAAGTTCAAAAATCTGTTCTTCTTTGGTTTCTGGGGACATTTTTTGTAACAGCAGTTGTCCGATCTGATAATGAGTCTGGTTTTTTTTGTCATCGGGAATTAGAGCATAAGCAGCTTGCTGAATGCGATCATGGCTGAATTTAAAAGATTGAATCAGCAGATTTTCATCCAATTCGGACTGGGGTAAAATTAAGTTTCGGTCAAGACAAATTTTTAACAAATGAAAATTTTCTTGAGCAGAAATATTGCTTACCCAAGTGATAATTTTTAAGTCAAATTCTGCTCCCAAACAAGCAGCAAGAGATAAAATTTCTTGACTTGATTTTTGTAATTCTTGCAGCTTGCCTACCATCAATTCCACAACATTATCTGTAAATCTCCTAGCCTTTATCGCTTCTATATTCCATTGCCAAACTCTTAATTTATGATTAAAATTTAGTAATCTTTCGCTATATAATGCTTTTAAAAATTCATTAACAAAGAAAGGATTTCCTCCTGTTTTTGCCCTCACTAACCAGGCTAAGTCACAAACTTTTTCTGGCTTCTGCTTCAAGGTATCACCGATGATACAAGCAATTTGATATACAGGTAATTTTTTCAACTTGATTTTGTTAATTGCAGCCTTGTTTTGCTTCAGGTTGTTAAGAGAAATAGCCAAAGGATGACTTGCCAAAACTTCATTATCACGGTAAGCTCCTAAGAGTAAAAGATATTTGGTTTTTCCTGCTATTAATAGCTGTTCAATTAATGTCAAAGTTGCTAAATCTGCCCATTGTAAATCATCAATAAATAGAGTTAATGGATGCTTTTGGCCGCAGAAACAACTAATAAAATCACCAAAAACAAGATTAAAACGATTTTGTGCTTCATTTGCTCCTAATATAGTAACGGCAGGTTGTTTGCCGATAATTAATTCTAATTCAGGAATAACATCAATGATTATTTGTCCGTTCTTTCCTAATGCCTGCAATAATTTGTCTCGCCAAACTTGCAACGTATCTCTACTTTCTCCTAATAATTGCCCAATTAATCCACGAAAAGCTGCTACAATTGCTGAATAAGGAATGTTGCGTTGAAATTGGTCAAATTTGCCAGAGATAAAATAACCCCGAAATTCAGTGATCGGTTTGAAAAGTTCTTGCACAAGGGATGATTTACCAATACCAGAATAACCGCTCACTAACATCAGTTCCACATTTCCCGTGGCGACAACCCTCTTAAATGCTTCTAGTAAAGTTGCTCTTTGTTTTTTTCTGCCATAAAGTTTTTGGGGAATTTGGAAGCGATCGGAAGTATCCTGTTTACCTAGTGGGAAAGAATTAATATTTCCTGTTTCTTCTAGTTGTCGGCCACATTCTTCTAAATCTGCTTTTAACCCATAAGCACTTTGATAGCGGTCTTCCGCATTCTTGGCCATCAACTTCATCACAATATTTACCAGTACAGGGGGAATTGCTGTCTGACTCACTGTTACCTTACCAATATTTCCAATATTTGAAGGTCGAGATTTAGCATTTTGGGCTTTCAATTTCATCATAATATCTGCCAGCACTGGAGGAATTTTTTTCTGCTCTTTTTGTGCTTGACTAATAATTGACGGAGGAGGTTTAGCAATGTGGGAATGAACTAACTCCAAAGGGTCGGAACTTTCAAAGGGCAATTTTCCCGTTAACATTTCATAGAAAGTTACCCCCAAAGAATAAAAATCTGAGCGATAATCTAAACCCCGATTCATTCTTCCTGTTTGTTCTGGAGAAATATAAGCTAGCGTACCTTCTAATACATTGGGATTTTTTAGGGTCGGATTTTCTCGACTAAGTTGGGTAGCAATCCCAAAGTCAATAATTTTAACTTCTTTAGTTTTAGGATTAAAAACAATATTATCGGGATTAATATCTTTATGAATAACATTTTGAGCGTGAATTTGTCCTAGAATCTCAGTAATTGCGATCGCCAGGACTAAAAATTCTGAGGGGGATAAAACTTTATGCTCCTTTAGCCATCGTTTTAAGGATATTCCCCCAAAGTCTTCAAATACGATCGCATAGCTTCTTTGCCATTCTTCTAGACTATAAGCTTTGATAATACCAGGAGACTCTAATTTGCAAGTCAGATAATATTCCTGTTTATAGCGTCGAATTTGCTCGGAGGTTGGATAGTTTTGGTTAAGAAATTTTAGGATGACGGGTTGGGGTTCACCGAGTGTGGTAGTAGCTCTATCGCTAACTCGTCGAGCGCGATAAACTAGAGAGTTCGCACTCTTATGAATTTGAATAAAATCCTGGTATCCAGCAAGATTAACCATAAAAATAACGAAGGAGAAAGTTAGGCACTCTATTTATTCTAATGCAGTCGAGTTAATTCGGAAATAATTTTGCTCCTGAGAAACTTTTTGTTAAATGTAAGGTTAAATCCTTTTGCGTTTCATGTCGCGCAGCGTTTTCCTGACGGAATGCTCCGCTTTCCATGTCGGCGACAGTCGAAAAGCAAAACGGCTGTCGCCGAAATGTTTGCGGAGCATTCCGTCAGGAAATGTGGAGTATGACAAACGGAAATCGCCTTTAGAGGGTTTTGGTTATGACGATGTGGTTTATACATCTGAAAAGCCCTGTAAGCTAGACATGATAAGCTGTTTTGCATTTAAACCACTTAATTTGTTGTGTACCAAGTTAAAAGTACAACTCTTATTACTTCTAACTTCTGAATTGCTAAGACGCATTTTAAATGGGTTTTAGTTGATATAAAATCTAAAAAATAATGCTACAAATAGTATAGTGCTTAAAAGACTTTACTGAAGACTTATCTATTTGAGAAAAATAGATTTTTACTTTAAATAAATGATTAAGAGGCTATTCCGCCTGACTCATAACTCCTTGAAAAAGCCTCAGTATTTGTAGCAAAAATTTTAGCATTTCATATTAGTAGTGCAGTGAGACACATTTTTACAGCACTTCCCGTTGCTCGTGAGGTACAGAGCTAACAGGCAAGATGGCTGTGCTACAAAAACTTTACCATTTAAACTTGTACATCATTAGTCCAAAATATGCTGTAATTTATTCCCACACTTCCCACACTCCCTCTAGCATAGAAGCCCTAAGCGTATCTCCAGAAAATAGGTCGGAGGGAGAATTAATTGATAAAAAATGGGTAATAATTGATTTGATGATTGGATGAGTGGGAGATATCTAATACACCCCATCTCCCCATCTCCCCATCTCTCCCCACTCCCCCACTCCCGTACGGACGCCCTTATGCAACGTCCCTACCCCCACTCCCCTACTCCCCTACTCTCAATCTCTAATTTTAAATAGATCCCTTCAGGGGTTCTATAATGCACCACCATCCAGAAAGAATTCTTTTTAGTACATAAAAATCTTTAATTGTCTGTAACAAATTTGACAAAAAACTCGAAATAAATGTCTATAAATATAGATTCTTGAATAGTCTTTTTGGTTCCTGCTAAAATCATCATCATAATTAGAGGGGTACAACAAAAGAACATCTTTGAAGATAACCCATTTGTATCTGTAAAAAACCTTTGAACAAACTTTAGTATCAAGAACGACTGCATTAAATATTTACATTTGTATAAAATAATTTATACAATTTGAAACAAATCTTTACTTCGACATCTATTAATTGGTAATTAATTTAACTAAACTAAAAAGTAGGAAAATTATATGCTCTTTATATTAATGTAAGCATTTCATCAGTTTGAGCTACTATCTGGTATTTACCAAAATTAAGTTGCTAAACAACAAACAATCGGCCTCGCATTTATTAAGTTGAGATCCTCAAAGCTACAAATTTTTCTCAACCTAAAAGTGAAGCTCAAATTATCAGCAGTACATCAAACTTAAACAAGGAGTAACAAGAAACTATGGAAGTCAATCAAGTTCTAAATCAATCTACTGATAACCATGATGAGATTAACCAGATGGTAGCGGCCTTAATTGAAAAAAATCACGATTCACACAACTTAACTAGCCATGGTAGGGCAATTGCAGAACGCCGCTTACTAGAAGGGATACTGCGGAAAACCCTCAAAGAACTATCTGATATCCAATTTTCCATAGATCAAGCAGCGATCGTTGCTATTACAGACCATAGAGGTATTATTCAGTATGTAAATGATAAAGTTTATGAAATTTCTCAATATTCTAGGGAAGAACTAATTGGCAAAACTCACCGTCTGCTTAACTCTGGATACCATTCCCATGAATTTTTTAGAGATTTATGGTCTACTATTAGATCCGGTCAAGTTTGGAGGGGAGAAATTAAAAATAGAGCTAAGGATGGTAGTTATTATTGGGTTAATACTACTATTGTGCCTTTTTTAAACGATCTCGGCCAACCTTATCAATATTTAGCTATTAGATTTGATATCACTGAACGTAAACGAGTAGAGGAAGCACTACAAGAAAGCCAAGAACGAAATCATAGTCTCCTCAATGCTATTCCTGACTTAATGTTACGCCTCAACTCAAGAGGAGTTTTTCTTGACTATTATCCGGACAAAGACGATGAAAATGCTCCTGAAGCATCAGAAGTATTAGGGAAAACTCTAGAAGAAATATTTCCTGAAGATTTAGCTGTTTGGACTAGACACTACCTAAAGCTTACTCTCAAAACTGGTAAAGTGCAAGCAGGAGAATATTCTACTTTTATCAACGATCGCCTCTATCATTATGAAGCTCGTTACGTTAAAAGTGGTACAGATGAAGTGTTAGCAATTGTCCGTGATATTACAGAACGAAAAGAAGGAGAAATTGCACTCCAACAATCAGAAAAACGTGAACGAGAAAGAGCATTACAATTAGAAAAAACTTTAAAAGAATTACAAAATACTCAAGCTCAATTAGTACAAGCAGAAAAAATGTCTAGCTTGGGTCACATGGTTGCTGGTATTGCCCATGAAATTAATAATCCCATTAGCTTTATTTACGGTAATATTCTTCATACAAATAACTATATTAGAGACTTACTAAATTTACTGCAACTTTATCAAAAAAACTATCAAGAACCAGTGTCAGAAATTACAGATTTTGCCGAAGAATGTGAGGCATATTTTCTAATAGAAGATTTGCCCAAAATAGTTGATTCAATGAATATTGGAGCGAATCGAATTAAAGAGCTAGTTTTATCTCTAAGAAACTTTTCTCGTCTGGATGAGTCAGAGATGAAAAAAGTAGATATTCACTCTGGTATAGATAGCACTTTATTAATTTTACAACATCGCTTAAAAACTACAGCAAAACAAACAGAAACTACTGTTGTTAAAGAGTATGGGGATTTGCCTAATGTTGAGTGTTATGCAAGTCAGTTAAATCAAGTTTTTATGAATATTATTGCTAATGCCATAGATGTTTTAGAAGAACAAGAAATCCCCGGCATTATTACCATCAAAACCGAAATACATCATTATTCAGAAAAAGGAGTCGATCGCGATTGTGTGAAAATTTCTATTTATGATAATGGACGTGGTATTCCTGACTCTGTGCAAAAAAGAATTTTTGACCCGTTTTTTACCACAAAACCAGTGGGTAAGGGTACAGGTTTAGGACTATCCATTTCTCACCAAATTATTGTCGAAAAACATCAGGGAGAACTGAAATGTAAATCTAATCCAAATGGAGGTACTTTATTTGAAATATTAATTCCAGTTAAGGCTAATTCAAGATAGTTCCCGAAAAATTGGAGCGTAGCGACTATAACAATCTAATTAGTTATATACCGCTACGCGCAAGTCAAAATTTACTCATATTTTTGGGAGATATATAGATATTTTTTGATAAATAATTGCAAAATATTTTTAATAATTAAATATGCAATAAATGATCGAAAAAATATTAGATTAAAACCTGAAAAAAGTATAAAAAAATACTTTTTTGGAATAGTGAATAGCTATTATATAAAAAGATGCAACAAAACAAACAATTAGCCTACTAATCAAAAGGAGAAGAACTGATGGCAACATTAACAGCTTTAACTAAAGGTGGTACAGCTTGGACTCCTCAATATGTCGAATCTATTGACATGAACAAATGTCTAGGTTGTGGTCGTTGCTTTAAAGTTTGTCATAGAAATGTTCTAGAACTTAGACCACTCAATGAGCATGGAGAGTTTGTGGATGATGATGATGATGATGATGAAGTATTAAGAAAAGTAATGACTATTGCTAATGCAGATGACTGCATTGGATGTGAAGCTTGCGCTAACATTTGCGGTAAGAAATGCTTCACTCATGCTCCTGCAGATGCATAACTTAGCAAGACTATTAACTCAGAAACATTGAGATAGAAGTTTGTGGAGTGTTAGGTTCAGGTGTATTCATTAGTTAAACTGCTTACCCAAAACCTGAACTCCCTGACTTTCTTAAATTGTAAGGTAGTGCAGTTTTGTCATTAGTGATAACAGGAAGGACTCGCCCAAAAATTATGAACTTTAACAAAAGTAGCACAAAAGCGAGTTCACATATAAAAGTGTAGGGATGTTCTTGCCTCTACTTACCCCAACCCAAAACTATTGCCTTTACAAACAGCTTGCTGTACAAAACACCATTACTACGTTAGTTTCGGATAGGCACAAGCAAATATAAATCAAGAGCATTAATGTGAGGAATGCGGTCGGCTTGATCGTCAATGCCTGTGGAGGTAGTGCTGCCGACAGTTCCGCTTGAAGGCGGTCATACCCCGCGTCGGCGTAAGACGCAAGCGGTTAGACCCCGCGCCGCCGTTTCGCGGAGCGACATGTTTGCGGAGCATTCCCTATACGAAAAAGCGTTAGCGCAGCTCCTCTGGAAGAGGCAGCTCCTCTGCAAGAGGCAAGTCGCAAGCGGTCAGACCCCGCGTCGCCGGAAGGCGCAAGGGAATGCTGACCAAGAGAGGGAACGCTGACCAAGAGACAGGAAGTAAACATAAAAATATCACGCTATGTGATATTTTATATCAGTTTTATGAAGTAGATATTAATCTAATTCTCAACTATCTACAAGCATTCTACTAAGATGAAGACTTGACTATCTATCCAAAAGATGCAGGTATTTCAGCTTGTCTAACATCAGATATTTCTGGTCTTGTTTTGGCCAGATTAGTTGTGAAAAATAGGGGCTTAAGTTAAATCCGGTTCTTAATACCCGAAAGAAGTCATCTCCATCAAGTTAAGTAGTACAGTTAATCTAGTAATCTATTTACAGCGCTTTTCAGTTGAGTAAACCACAAAACTGCTGTAGGAGTCAGCACTCAGCAGTCAGCAGTCAGGAGGCGCGGAGTTAGGAGGCGCGGAGTTAGGAGTCCAAGGCTAGTTTCAAAGTTCTCGCTCCTCAACTTGCGACATCAACAAATCTTCCATCATGCCCCCCGGTGCAGATCGACTGTGGTCTATCGAGCATGAAAACTGCTATAAACTTGCTTTTAGTATAGGGTAGCAGGCTATAACAGGCAAAGGTTTTGCCTAGGTTTGAAGTTGCAGCTTATACTCCTAAATAAAGGATATGAAAAAGCGGATTATAGATACTGTGCAGCTAAGTTGCATTAAGTTGTTAAACTGAGGTAGCTGTTATGCCTGCAAAAGATTTTCTCAGTTCAATGCAAAAGAAAAGATTGCAGAAAGCTTTGCGAGAGGGCGGTTGCTCTCATTTCCGAGAAAGAGTATTGATGTTACTCCTATTAAATGACGGAAAAACTTATTCGGAGATTTCTGGCTTTATAGGTTGTTCTTATAGAACAGTTGCTTATTGGTGTGTACATGGAGACCCAGATCAATTAGATAGTTTACGAGATCAACGAGAACATGGCAATTTTCGCAAAGCCACAGAAGAATATATTCAGTTATTGATAGAAGTTACAAAAAAATCTCCTAACCAGTTAGGTTATGAATGTAGCAATTGGAGTGGAGAACGTTTAGCAAATTATCTTGCTCAACGAACAGGAATTAAACTTAGTGGTACTCAAGTTAGGAGAATTCTTAAACAGAAAAATATTCGCCTTCCTAGAGGTAGAGTACAGCTTAATAATCGAGCCAATCATACAAGTAAGAAACTTGAGAGAAATGTTAGCCAGTAATCTCAATAATTAGGAGATTTAGAAGTTTATATTTGGGGGAAAATGCTGATAAATATATCTTTAGTAATAATGATTTAAGCATTTTCCCTTTGTTTTTTTACTAAAAATTAGTAGTTAAATTAGCATTTAAATTACCAACTATTGCAAGTTAAATGTATAAATATCCTTATTGGTGAAATAACCTATTAATTACTTCATACTACAAAGATAAAAATAATATTAATTTGCTCATTCTGAACATCTAATCTAAAAAAAATATGAAATATTAAGGTTTATTATAAAGTCTCAATTTAAACTTGAGTGAAAATACTTAAATCACTAGGTATCGTACCATTAGCAAAGGATTAATCAATGCTGATGTGAACGGTTCTCTGAACATAATGAAAAAAGTAGTTCCCTTTTATCTTTGACCATGGGATAGAGAAGCCAGTGCGCTGGGCGGGTCTCCCGACTTGAAACAACTGGCGTGGTGTTGTAGTTCCTCCGAAGAAGGAGCTTTCCTTTCCTGCGGAATGCTACGCAAACGGAATGCTACGCAAACGCTAACATGAGCGTCAGGGTAAGACCTGCAAAATAAGGATATGTCATATTTGACTATATTTTTATGAACTATAAAGATTTGATATTTTAACTTCTTAGATAGTTAGTTGTACAGCAATCAGGGTATCACTATTTAATAGGTAGCAAAATCAACTTACAGATGACAAGCAGTATGACTAACACCTAAATGCTCAACCGTAAAAACAGGGGCTTGTTATGACTCATAAAATGACTGAAAACTGTCTCGGATGTGCCACCTGTGTGCCCCAAACCCAGTGCCCAACAGGTGCGATCGTTGTCGAGAATGAACAATACTCTATTAATCCTGAACTGTGTAATAGCTGTGAGGGATATCACGAAGAGCCTCAGTGTGTAGTTCACTGTTCCATTAGTAGTCCTGTTCCTACAAAACCTAAAAAAGGTAGATATAAGGCTGAGACAAGAACACCCACCACCTCTGACTTATTTCCCGATAGCAAGCACAGTCCCTTTGCTTCTTCTATAGTAATCTGGGAAGCTTGCAATATTCTGGCGCAGAGACGATCGCTACCTTGGACAGTAGATCCAGAAGGTAAACTGATTTATCAGCGTTCTATTAAGCAAGGTCAGGGTTCAATTAGTTTCAGCTTCAAAGATTTCAAGTATACATCCAAAACTCTAAATGATGATGTCAAAACAGTAACAGATATACCAGCAATGGATATCAGAGCAGCCTGTATACACCTAATTTATGCTGCCCATGCAACAGTTATTGACAAACCATGGGAGCAAGAATTTGTCATCAGCGATCAGCAAATAGAAAGATACCTGGGGCTAGAAAAACGCAAAGACCTATCTAAGGCAACTAAACTGAGTTTGATTAAAAATCTTGCTCAACAACCTTGCCAAATTACCACTACTATTGAGTGGCCACAGCAAGGCAAAATAAATGCCTTCTCATTGCCAGAAAGTCAACTGTGGCATATATTAGAAATTCAACATCACTTTTCTGAAGATTCCACAGGATGTAAACATCTTGTTGGTCTGACTTTTAGAGTTAGAGCTGGTATCTGGGCTAAGTATTTCCTTAACAAAGAAGCTTGCAAAGAGCGCACAGCATTTTATCAATATGGGATTTTACCTAAGTCTGTATTAACTACTGTGATGAGTATCTGGCAGCAACATGAAGGAACTGCGAGAATGTTGTTATGGTTATTGTTCAAAACAAAAATGGGTAGGGAGCAACGCTTGACTGTACCTACCTTAATGCGAGTTGCTTATGGTGAACATAAAGTTAGACAAGCATCTTCGTTTAGAGATGATCGAAAACGACTAATGAAGACTTTTGAGAGCGATCTGGAAGTTCTCAGCCATTATGGACTCAAACCTGAATTTGACCCCGTAACTTACCCCCAGGAAATTCAACCAATGTGGGCTAAATTGGCAGCTTTACCTGATGATGGTGATGCAGCTTTAGATTTTTGGATCGATGATGGTAGTAATCATCAGAGATTAACAGATCACGGTCCAAGAGGTAAATGGAATATGTTAATGAATGCTCGTATTCTGTTGTTTCAACTCCCCCAGGAATGGGATCGACATTTAGCAGAATTTGAAAAACAGAAGCTACGCTATACTAATAAGCGCAAAAAAACAAAGAAGCTTTCTGCTATCTGTGGTGAACAAATTATGATGGCTCGGAAAAATCAACAGTTAAGTCAGAGACAATTGGCAACTATGCTAGGAAAAAGCCAAAGTTGGATTAGAGATATTGAGAGTGGTCGCTTTCAACTTAAAGGTGAAGACCAAATGTTATTACAGAACGTTTTGGGTTTGGGAGGATAGTGATTAATTGAACAATATTACAGATCCGGTAGCATTCTGTATTGTAAGGTAAGGGTAAGGAAGAAGGAAGAAGGTTTTAGTTATCTAGAACAGAAGGCTTCAGAGCCAGAAAAAAATTAAATCTCCTGTAGGTATTGACCCTTGGGAATAGTTAGGAGGAACAGGGAATTTATAGAGGAGGTAGGAGTAAAAATTGTCCCTTGATTTTTCTCCCCCTCACGACTCCTAATTCCTGATTCTTGAGTCCTCAGTATCTACTTCAGACTGCTATAATTTGACATACTCCCGACGTTGCCCTTACGGGAAAACGGGGGATTATTCAGTCTGGGAAACCCTGACCGCTGCGCGTGACAGAGGTGATGTCGGACCCCTGTGTTGACATTGATACTAACAAAATGTACCTAGCATGTCTTGCGGCATATGAACAGCTTATGAAGGTATCCTAATCTTGGCCCTGGCTTTCCCATACGACGCTCCCCCACCGGAGAGCTTTGACTTCCCCGAAGGGAAGTTAAATTTGTATTAATCAAGATTAATCAATTTAATAAAAACTATAATTTTTAGCTAAATTAGAAAAAATTGTTGTTTCCAATAACTATAATTAAGCATGGATAAACCATCAATATCAACAGGCTTAATTGCCGGACTAGCAGCTACTCTATTTTTCAGTATTAGTTTTAGCTTACTAGAATATACAATAAAATCAAGTATTATATTTGGTGTAATTGGAGGAATTTCTGCTGGATTATTAGGGTTTTGGTCACAAATAGAATCTAGACCAGAAATCCCAGAAAAAACAGATGCTGAATCTGTAGATTATCCTACACCATCAAAACCAACCTCAGCAATTAAAACATGGCCTAAAACACCTAAAGAACGTAGCGGTGTTTCTCTATTGAGTTGGTTTTTCAGGCAAAGTCAAATATCCTCAAAATCTCGAAAAAAATACTAATAGTCTGTCAAATTTGACCTACTAATGTTTTTATTTCTCTCTAAATTACTCCCTTTATTTATCTATCCATTGGGTCTATCTTGCCTCCTAATGTTGATAGCTTTTGTGTTGTTGTGGTGGCATCCTAAATGGTCAGCATTGGCAATTTTTCTGGCATTTACAGTGACACTTGTGTTTAGTAATTCTTGGGTTTCTCAAGGGCTTATTCAATCTTTAGAATGGCAAAATTTACCGCCAAAAGAATTACCTTCGGCAGAAGCAATAGTTGTTTTAGGTGGTGGGATTAAACCAGCTAATTCACCGCGCCCCTGGGTAGATTTTAGTGAAGCAGGGGATAGAATTTTACATGGAGTGAGATTA
Source organism: Dapis hubbardiae BLCC-M172 (assembly GCF_050016015.1). Taxonomy (NCBI): domain Bacteria; kingdom Bacillati; phylum Cyanobacteriota; class Cyanophyceae; order Oscillatoriales; family Microcoleaceae; genus Dapis; species Dapis hubbardiae. Next base: position 16,155 of record NZ_JBNHEQ010000077.1, on the reverse strand, counting down.
TATCAACAAGATAAAGCACCTTTTCTTATATTAAGTGGAGGTAGAATTGATTGGAAAGATGGAGGAAATCCTGAATCAGGAGATATGGCAGAAATTGCAGAGTCTATGGGAGTACCAAAAACAGCAATTTTACAGGATACTGACTCTCTGAATACCTATCAAAATGCTGTTAATGTTAAACAAATTTTAGAAACAAAAGACATAAAAGGTTCTGTATTGTTAGTAACTTCAGCGCTGCATACTCCACGTTCTCTTTTGATATTCAAAAAGCAGAAAATACCAGTAATTCCAGCACCAACAGATTTTTTAGTTACTGAAAGAGATTTACAAGAAAGAACAGATAGTTGGCAAGGTATTGTATTAAATATGATGCCTGATGCTGCAAATTTACAAAATTCTACTAAAGTTTTAAAGGAATATATAGGTACGATCGTTTATCGTCTACGCGGCTGGTTATAAAAATCAATATTCTCTTGCTATAATCAAAACATTTGTATAATTCAATAACAATAATAGGAGTTACTTTAAATGCACCCAGAATTAAGAGGCATTTTTCCAGAAGCAAATTCACCTGCTACAGAAATTTGTCAAGTTTATCAAACTACCCAGGAATTTTATCAAGAGGTAAAATATAGAGAAGACTTTAACAATTATTGTCAGTGGTATTATGCTATAGCTGAACAACACCAAAAAGAACTACAAAAAATGCGGAGTGACATCAATATTTTTGGTTTTTTCTTACAACTAATTTATCGTAAATAACTAAAAAAACAACTTAGTATAGCACTACAAAATTATTTGTCAAAAATCCATATAATTAGTGGTACTTTGACATTTTTGACAGCGAAAATGACTTGAAAGTCAATAGGGCTAAAGGAAATAGATTAAAATAAGTTGGTAGACAAAATCAATTGTATAGCGCTGTGCGCAGGCAACAGGCACTATTGCTACAGGCAACAGGGGGAATAAATTGCCGATAATATAAGACTTTTAGCTCTTTGGCCTCTCCTGCAATTTGTAAATATACCAGCGCTCATTGCTATATATATCTTTGGAATCTCCGATATTTGCTTTTTGCTTCCATACATTCAAAAATCTACTGGTTATTTTGTCCAGGTACTTATTACTTCCGTTTCCTAATTTCAATAAATTTTCTAAATAACTCACATTCAGACTACTATATCAAATACGGAATTTAATGGGGACAACGCCCCATAAAAACTATTGACATTCACCTTAATTTATGAGATTATTTCTAACTCTTCTTCCTTAAGGTGAACTTTAAATTTTTTTGTAAATTGGACAAGAATAGGCAGATTAGCACTAACTGGTCTACCTTTCCATTCATTGACAATACCAATCACTTCTCCTTCCTGCTCGTTAATGTCAAATGGTTGTCCTCTATGTTCAGGATGAATATAAACAACAACAGAACTATTAACGCGAACACGATCGCCTAATTTCATATAATAAAACCCTGTATTATCCTCTCCTACAAATTTTCATGCAACTCCAAGAAGAAATTACACACTTAAATTTAACAATTTCCTTATTTTTGCATAAAACCTACCCACATTCACATCTATTCAACTTTTGACAATTTTTTCATCAAAGATCATAGATTTAGGGGATAATATTATTTTCAATACATCCATGTCAAAAGACCTACAAAAATTAATATCTCAATTGTTAGGAATTAGGCAAGAGTAAAGAGTCAAAAGTCACAAGGAATATAGCTGATTAGTAAATACACAAATCATTTTGTCTAACTATTTACAGCAGATTTCGGACAAATGAGGTACAAGGAGCGAATAGTAAAACTCTTCTGATGCTGGCATCTTTCTCGCCAAATGTGTACCTCACGGGAAGCGGGAAGTGCTGTATCAAAATAATTGGGTCATTTAGCCCGCCTTGATTGACGAAATGTTTTTGGATAGTTGCTCAAAATCTTCATTATATCATGTCCGGTTGAACATTTATAATTAAGATAGTAGGGGAGTAAGGGAGTAGGGGAGTAGGGGAGTAGGGGAGAAATTAAAATATATCCTCTCGATCGCCAAATATTTTATTTATACCATTACATCCGGACATGATATTACAAAAACAACTTCTGACTTCTGACTTCTGACTTCTGACTTCGTTAACAGCCCCAAATTAAAGATTAAGAATTAGGAGAAACTGGAGGTTCAGAAGGCTCCGGTATCATAGGACTCTGCCAGGGCGCAGGAGAATCATCAGAAGTTGACTGAAAATTTTCCCAATTCCGCCATACTGCTATAACTGCTCCTACCAACAATATTAATAACAAACCAACCATAAACATCCAGGGTTTTAATTTTGGAGAATCTTGGACAGGTTCTAACTCAGACTCAGGATTAGGATTAAGGTTAGCTTCAGACTCTGGCTCAGGTTCCGATCCTTCTTCATCATTACTATAAAGAAGTTCTTGAGAAGTTTCAGACAATTCTGGTATTAAAGCTTCCCTGACTGGGGGTGGTGCTGTAGGAGTATTCGATAAAATCAACTGTTCTGGAGAAAGACGATAGTGGACAAGGACTACCGAAGTATTATCGTGACCATTTTTCTCATTCGCCAAATCAATTAGAGACTCTACTGCCTGCTTCAGAGAAATTTCACCCCGGAGAACCTTGGGAGTATATTCAGTCCAAGAATTCTCAACCCAATCATTATCACTTAGACCATCCGAACATAAAAGTAATAAACCCTCTTCTTCAATCAAAAATCTCTGAATAGTGGGATGAATAAACTCTCCATCCCTTGTACCCAGAGCCTGAGTTAGAGCACCCGCATCACGACGTTGTAATGCCTGCCAATACAGACAATGACCCAGACGTACTTCCCTAGAAGCCACATTATCATCCACAGTTAACAACTGACAGGCATTTCTACTTAGCCAATAGGCACGACTATCACCCACATTAGCTACATACAACTCATGGGCATTATTTGGATTTGATTCTGGGGAAGGTTTCACCTGTTGGGGTAACTGTAATGCCATAACTAATGTTGTACCCATCCGCTGTCGAGACTCTCTTCCTTGTTCATCATTCTCAGTGGCAATCATATTATTGACTACCCGAATAATTTCCTCCAGTTGTTTATTTACCAAATCTGGAGATGTTAACTCCTGTTGTTGTCCTACCTCTGTCAATAAGTTTTGAACTAATCTTTTAATGGACTGTACTGCTAATTGACTAGCTACCTCTCCCCCATCATGGCCACCCACTCCATCACAAATCATTGCTAAATGGGGTACTAGCTGATTCTTAACTAAATCTTGTTCTATAGGATAACAACAATCTTCATTATGCAGACGCACTGGCCCAGTGTCTGTAGCCCCCATTATTTGGAAACTTAATGGTAATTGGGCTGCCTGATCTAATAATAGTTGGTTTAATTTCGGAGCGATCGCCTCTAGAGATTCACCAATATCACTAATCATCTGACAAATCTCTGTCAATGGTTGTTGAATATGAGGATGAGCAGTAGGAATCAAATTTGACCAAAAAATCTTAAAATCTCTAAGTTTAGTATTACGGCTTTGTAGGTCCAACTCTAACAGTCGTAACCGCCAACCTTCCACCCGTAAATTATTTGTAAATAAACTAAAAGCTACACGCTGTTCTGATAGAGGTTTCCATAACTGCATCATTTGCCACAACCAGTAGACCTGACGTACAGGAGTTGCTGTAGGCCAAGCTTCCACAAAAGGAGGAAACAATTTACCTTCAGAGTCTAGAGGAACGTTATCTAACAACAGAATATCTGTAGGGTAAGTTTCTTCTCCATGTTGATAAAAACCATATACCTCTGGGGTATGAAGCCTCTGGGGATATAAGTGTAGATAAGGCATAATATCATCTGGCAACTCCTCATACATAAACGGAGGTTCACCAGGTTTAGTATCTAGCCAAACTTGTGGAGCTACAACATAGTAGCGATCGCCCAATAACTCCCCTACAGAAATCTCAACCCCTGGAGCAACCGCCCATAAATAGCGATAGATTAAGTGAGTTTGGCAAGCTTCACACTCTTGGCGACCCCAGGAGTTAGACGGATTGGGACAATTAGTATTTGGACAATAAATTAGTGGGGCAGAAGTAATCATAGTTAGGAAAAAATACTTTTTATTAAGTCGAAAGTCAAAAATTAAAAGTCAAAAGCAATAAAATTAAAGATTAATCTGAGAATTTTCGTAAGGAATTGTTTTTTTAGCTCTTGATAAATATATTAGGAGGTTTTCAGAGAACCTTCTGAGCGTCAAAACGCAAAGATATGTTGAGATAGAAGCTATCTTGATAAATTTCACAATAAACTGATCATATACCTGATTATTTGTCAAGGTATGATTCTAGGTAGTGATGTCACCAAATTACAGTAATTTTACGGAAAAATCACTAATAAATTTAACCTCACCACTCCCATTTATCCATGCTATTAAATCCAACGATACTTTGGTTATTGGCTGGGGCAATTCTTTGTTTTTTAGAACTCCTTGTACCCACGGCCTTTGTAGAATTTATGATGGGACTAAGTGCCTTTGTTGTGGCAGGAGTGTCCCTCTTAATTCCTAGTGTGAGTCTACAGGTAGCCTTGTGGATGATTTTTTCTGTAGCTTCTATTTTTGCTTTCCGTCGTCTGTTGCCCCACCGTACAGTAGCTACTATTGCTGATGCCAAGGAAGCAGAAACTTTAACAGAAATATTACCAGGTCAGCCTGGTAGGGTACTTTATGAAGGTAATTCTTGGCGCGCTCAATGTGAGGATCAAGATAGTATGATCGCTGCTCAAGAAAAAGTTATTGTCGTTAGACGAGAGGGTAATACTTTATTTGTATTGCCAGAAAATTTATTACATTCTTCAGTTTATCTCCCTAACCAAAATCAATTGAAATAACAACTAATTAGATAATTAGGAGATGAAAAATGGAACAGTTTTTTTTCCTATTATTTTTGGCTTTAGGTGGTTCTATTTTAGCTGGAAGTGCAATTTAAGTTATCAGTTAACAGTTAACAGTTAGCCTCCTGCGGAGGAACTGCGTTAACAGTTCTTCCGACTGAACTCGGAGGCTACTAAAATCCAAAATTTACTTTTTTATCCACTTGAAAAGGGAAAGTTGAGACCTTATTTCTTAGTCAGAAATACTTCACCTATGAAGGTTGTTTCAAATACACTGAGTCTGATAAATGATTGCTGATTTCTATAGAGAATTAAAAATGACTCTAGAAGGGAAAAAACCTGTAGTGATTTTAACTTCAGAAGGGGAAAGAGATTCTACTATAAAATTTCTTAAATTCTTCAGTTTAACTCCTCTGATAAAAATAAATTCAAATAACAACTAATTTAGATAATTAGGAGATGAAAAATGGAACAGTTATTTTTACTCGTATTTTTGGCTTTAGGTGGTTCAAGTTTAGCCGGAAGTGCTATTTCAGTTATCAGTTAGCCTCCTGCGGAGGAACTGCGTTAACAGTTATCAGTTAGCCTCCTGCGGAGGAACTGCGTTAACAGTTATTCCGGCTGAACTCGGAGGCTACTAAAATCCGAAATTTCCTTTTTTATCCACTTGAAAAGGGAAGGTTGAGACCTTATTTCTTAGTCAGAAATACTTCACCTATGAAGGTTGTTTCAACTACACTCAGTCTCATAAATTATTCCTGATTTCTATAGAGAATTAAAAATGACTGTAGAAGGGAAAAAAACCTGTAGCGATTTTAACTTTAGAAGGGGAAAGAGATTCTACTATAAAATTTCTTAAATTATTCAGTTTATCTTTCCCAGAAAAATCAATTGAAATAACAACTAATTTAGATAATTTAGGAGATGAAAAATGGAACAGTTATTTTTACTCGTATTTTTGGCTTTAGGTGGTTCAAGTTTAGCCGGAAGTGTCAAAGTTATTAATCAAGGTAACGAAGCTTTAGTTGAAACTTTAGGCAGATATAATGGTAGAAAATTAGATGCTGGTTTGAAATTTGTTATCCCATTTTTGGATAGAATTTCTTATCAAGAAACTATTCGGGAAAAAGTATTAGATATTCCACCTCAACCATGTATTACTAGAGATAACGTAGCAATTAGTGTAGATGCTGTAGTTTATTGGCGAATTATGGATATGGAAAAAGCCTACTACAAAGTAGAAAATCTCCAATCTGCAATGGTTAATCTAGTTTTAACTCAAATTCGAGCAGAAATGGGTAAATTAGAATTAGACCAAACCTTTACAGCTCGAACAGAAATTAATGAAGTATTACTGAGAGAATTAGACATTGCTACTGACCCTTGGGGAGTAAAAGTAACCAGGGTCGAATTACGAGATATTAGCCCTTCTAAAGCAGTACAAGATTCTATGGAATTACAGATGACTGCCGAACGGCAAAAACGGGCAGCAATTTTAACTTCAGAAGGGGAAAGAGATTCTGCAATTAACTCTGCTAGGGGTAAGGCAGAATCACAAGTTCTTGATGCTCAAGCTCGTCAAAAAGCAACAGTTTTAGAAGCAGAAGCACAACAAAAGGCAATTGTCCTGAAGGCTCAAGCCGAACGTCAATCTCAAGTATTGAATGCTCAAGCAACTGCTGAAGCATTAGAAATTATTACTAAAACCCTCCGTGAAGACCCCAATGCAAAAGAAGCACTCCAATTTTTATTAGCTCAAAATTATCTGGATATGGGTCAGAAGATTGGTAGTAGTGACAGTAGTAAAGTTATGTTTATGGACCCCCGGAATATTCCAGCAACTTTAGAAGGTATGCGTTCTATTGTGGCAGATGGCAAAAATTCAGTTGGCAGTTAGTATGGCAAATTGAATTAAGAATGTAAAATTGAAAAATTGGCGTTGCTGATAGGTGGCTATGAATTGAATTTTTTGGCAATTGCGAAAATATTGAATCAAAAATACTTGAAATTATTAAGTTCTTATTTTCATACCTTGATTCAGCAACGCCGAAAAATTTAATAATTCTAAATTCTAAATTCTGAATTCTGAATTCTAAATCACGAAATATCTTCAGCTTAAGGTACACTTATCACAAAGTCCAAAAAACTCCAAAGTGTGGTAAAAAATCTTAAATTTGTGGGACTCCTGCAATTTGTCCTCCAAATAATGGACAGGACATTCATTAATAGGTATAGAAGTCCCACATTTAACACAAGTCAGATGATGTTGGTCTTGCTGTAGACAACTATAAACAGATTCACCATTAGCCAAAGTCCGCACAATTACTACTCCCTCTAGTTTGAGAGCATCCAAAGAACGATATACTGTGGCTAGTCCCAGAGGTTTGTTACATCTGCGTAGTTTTGAATGGATATCCTGAGCAGATAGCGATCGCTTCTGGGTTGTTAGTAATTTCAAAATACGCTCTTGAGACCGAGTGCGATTGATTTTCATGGCCAATATGAATAATGGATAATGGATAATGGATAATGAAAACTATCTCTAATTATGAATTATCAAGGGTTTGCTCTTTGACCCTGTGGTGGTAGAACAACTTGCGTTCAACTAATCTTTCAGGTTTTTGAGTAAGTTTGAGTAAGTTTAGTTGAGCGGTAGAAATTAACAGATAATATCTAAAAGTAGTTCTATTAAAATTTTAACTTTTATACTAACGTGACAAAACAATATCAAGCACAAATCCATGTTACTCTAAGACCATCTGTTTTAGACCCTGCTGGTACCGCAATTCAATCTGGATTAGTACAAATGGGACATGAAAATATAGAACAAATTAGAATTGGTAAATATATTGAGTTGAAACTTCAGGCAACAGATGAGGCAACTGCTAGGGAACAATTAGAATTAATCTGCGATCAATTATTGGCAAATCCTGTCATTGAAAATTATCGCTTTGAATTAAATGAAGGAAGAAGTTAAGGAGGAAGAAGGAAAAAGGAAGAAGTGAAGAGGTATTTAGGGCTAGCTGAATAAATATAGAATCGTGGTAATATATTAGTTTAAGTGGTTCTAAACCTTGAAAAAGTACAAAAGAATTACTGAATTAATATTCAAAAGTTTGAATTTTCCCTTACCTGACTGGGAAAAATGAAGAAAAATTAATAAATGCAACAATTACCGAATTATTAATAATTAATAATTAAATAATTTTGGTTTAAAGCCTCCCCTTTTATTAAGGGGAAAAAAAGTGCTAGGATATTTCCTGATATTCAATTCTGTAACGCTTTTAACCAGAGGTAATTATCAATTATCCATTATCAATTATCAATTAATGAACTATTCCCCATTCCCTCCCCTGACTAACATCTCTATTTAACTGAAGATTTTGTTTTAAGACCCTTTCTTAATTTTTAGCAATCAACAAGTTTAAATTAACTTAAAATTTATATGAAATTTGGCATTATTATGTTTCCTGGTTCCAATTGCGATCGGGATGTAGCTTGGGTAACTCAGGGTTTATTGGGTCAACCAACTCGCATGGTTTGGCATCAAGAAGAAGATATTTCTGATTTGGATGTAATAATTATCCCTGGAGGTTTCAGTTATGGCGACTATTTAAGATGTGGAGCGATCGCCCGTTTTTCTCCTGTAATGAAAGCAACTATTGCCCATGCTCAAAAAGGTAAGTTAGTTTTAGGGATCTGTAATGGTTTCCAAATATTGACAGAAATAGGGTTATTGCCTGGAGTATTGGTGCGAAATCAAAAATTAAATTTTATCTGTAATCAAGTTTCTGTCAAAATAGAAAATTATGATACTCCTTGGACATCTGCTTATACAAAAGGAGAAGTGATTAGTTTGCCAATAGCTCATGGTGAGGGTCATTACTATGCTGATGCAGATACTTTGAAAGATTTGGAAAATAATCGTCAAATTTTATTTCGTTATTGTACAGAAAATGGTGAAATTAGTCTAGAAGCTAATCCTAATGGTTCCCTTAACAATATCGCTGGTATCTGCAACCCTCAAGGCAATGTGTTGGGAATGATGCCTCATCCAGAGAGAGCATCAGACCCAATGTTAGGTAATACAGATGGCATGAAATTATTTAAAGGTTTATTAATGGCTGTAGTTGGAATTTAGCTACAGTCATCTATGCTAGTTGCTTTCCCACTAAAAATTAAACTCAATGCAAATTTACAGCATATTTTCAGATAATTGACACTCCACGGACTAAAGTCGCGTGGATTCGTGACTAGGAGCTGTAAATCAAGTGAAAACCACGATTTCCACATTGCACGGTTCCCGAAAAATCGAAACGGCCACATTGCCAGCACCGTACCGTAGTACGAATGCAGCAGCAGTAGGGGCGAACGGCCGTTCGCCCCTACAAGGCGGTGCCAATTGCCACTACTCTCTCCAGTCAAAGACCATTGAGGCTACTTTTTTTTATTGGTTGATTCACTCGCTCTGAGGTACAACGTGCTGACTAACGGCTGGAAACAGAGTGCTGGCAAGCACCGAGCTACCTTTTCGATTAACTACCATTTAACTGAAGCGTCCATTAGCTATCGGGCTTTCACCATGCCATACGAGGTCTTCGTGTCTTTAAAAAATTAATTATAACACATTTTTTTGACTACGGGTTAAAACCCGTCGGGTCGTTTTCATCCACCCGTTAAAACTGGCACTTTTCCAACTTCCCGAAAATTTACGATGAAGTAAAAATATTAATCTTAAAAGCTTTGTATGCTGTGGATATTGACCTGCTTATGTACTTTAATTAGATCAAATATGCTGTATTAATTTTTAACTGAGTGGGAAAGCTTGTATTGATGCAAAAAGTTAACCTGCGTTTTCGGCTTTTGCTGAGATAAAACGCGGTAGAAATGCGGAATATTATTCTTGACAATATTAGCAATATGAGGTAACATCTTCTCCACACACATCCGCCAAATAACACAAAGCTCTAAACCTCAAATCAATTAGTTCATTGTAAAGAGGGTTAAGTTTGCACATAGGAGGAATGTGAAACAAGACATGACCAAAAAAACTGATATCGCGCTCAAATGGGCACTGACTCGGAATTAATTTGCATAGAAATCTTGCGAATTTGGGATTATTAATTTCTATGCGATCTAGCCATTTTCTCAAAGGGCTTAATGGCTTAAATTTAGGTATTGTAGTATAGATACGAGCAGTCATAGCATTTAGAATGTTAGTGTTTTGGGGTCTCATCCATACCCCTGTTGTTTTTGCCAGATCGTGCATGGTTTTAAAGACTTTACTATTGGTTTCTACAATGTATTTTTTGGCATTACCGGAAATACAAAATTTGAGTATTAGTTGTCAATTATTTGGCAAAATTCACAAGCCAAAAATTAATTTTGATATTGACTTTTGAATTTCCAGTAAAATTCTTCCCCACAGCAGAGTGTGGGGGGTTCAGGAAATTCCTGGTTTAAAGACTCCTAACTAGGTCAACATTTGATTGGAGGAAATTCCGCCCACTCGTTTTTATCCCCTAGCTGAAGCGCGGAGGTCTCCAAACTACCAAGGATTTTTTGATGATTAGCTAAGGTTGAATTTTTGCATTGACTAGCTATGTTATGTTGACATCTCCAGAGCATAGAATACTGTGTGTTCTATCGTTAGCCCACTGTAAATGAATGCCCAATTTACTTTCAGCGTGTCAACAAACTCCTATTACTATTAGGCTATCAAGTTTGTTTTGAGGAATAATCTTCTTCTAGGAATAGAGAATTATTAACTGACATAGTTTTCAGAGATTGTCTATTCCTCATTTCAATCTTGACAGACGACTATCTCCTAATTTTTATTAGATTAGATAATTTTATCAGTTGTGTTTCAACTGTACTGTTTTAATTGTAAATAATTCAACTACAGTTCTATCGGCATTTTGGCATAAAAATATTATGATGTCTCTAACTAATAGCAACTCAAGATGATTTTGTTTGCCTTCACTCGTTGGCTAGAAAAATATCTAGCTGTGAAGCTCTACATTTTTTTGACAGGCTTCCGCAGAGAGTAGTTTTACCCAATATTTTGGAGTAATCAATCTTTCTAATTAGGCTACCTAATTGTCTTTAAGTCTTAAGAAACATGGTCTCTATACTCTTGATTAATAAGCTTTTCCCTTAGAAAGTGGATATATAGCAGTCGCCATGACTAGCGCAGACAGACATTCTCACTCCTCTCAAATTTAGTCAGAGCAAGAATTTAATTTCTGACTTCTAACTTCAGCTATATAGTTAACCTGTTTTGTTACCTATTTGATTGTTACACCAATAGAGCTAATTGTTGCGTCTTGACTCTTCACAAGTATAAATGTTTTGAATAAAATAAATAAGTTTTGCTAAACTAATTTTTATTGACTAAAGTAATATCTCATGGTACTAGTTGCAATTCATACAATGCTCATCAGAGAATATTTACCAAAATAATTGGGTCTAGAGCAACGCCTTTTAAGGCCAAATGTTTTTCGAGCCTGGCTCTAATACCATTTCTCAACAACTTTTCTACATTTTGTTGAGTGAGGGAGTGTAGGGACGTTTTCCGCTAAGAGCGGACATGGAAAGCGGAGCATTCTGGAACGGAAAACGCATTTTTGCCTGTACAACATCCGTACTAGGTAGGGACGTTTAGCTGCGCGACATGGAAAGCGTAGCATTCCGGAACGGAAAACGCATTTTTGCCTGTGCAACGTCCGTACAGAGAAGCAAACATAAGAATAATTAACATTAAACTAGCTACAATTAGCAAAAAAATGATTATGATTGTGCTGATTAGTTAATAACTGAAGTATCGCCCAAGTATAGCAATAATGCATGGGAATTGGTATAGCAATTTTCATTAATATAGAGTACATAGATTTGGGTTTAAAGGAAGAAGGAAGAAGGAAGAAGGAAGAAGGAGGAATTTTTGTAGTCTACCTTTGTGAGAACCGCTATATTATATTAAAGAACTGCTAAGTGGTCGTGCAAAATTAATAACACATCTATAAAAAGCTAAATTCTTTGCATTCTCAAGAGCGCAGAGAATTAAAATAGGTAAATAATTTTGCTTAGGTACTTAATATGAGTTTATAATTACATATTCTTGAATATGATTTAATCTGAAAATATCTACTCAATAAATTTCTGCTTAACGGTACGATCATTTAGATATTAAATGAGTACAAAGAGTATAATATATTCCCAGATATAGGCTATCTGGTTCTAGGAAAAAAACTATGACCAAAACTCATTCCCAATCATCCCAAAAATTGACATTTTTAACTACGTTAGACACTGCAAATACCCAAACTCTTTCCCCCTCCAAGGGAATTTTCAGCATATTTTCTGCATTCCCAGAATATGACCGTGGTAACAGACTTTATGAGATGGGTAGATACGAGTCAGCCATTCCCTACTACGAAAACGCAGTGAAAATTAAGCCAGACTGGGCAATGGGTTGGTTAAAACTAGCTGATACCCTATATAAATTGGAAAATTATGAACAAGCGGTAGAAGCTTATAAAATATCCCTATCCCTTAAACCAAACGCTCATCAAGCTTGGAATTGTTATGGAGTTGTATTATCTAACTTAAAGCAGTATGAAGAAGCGATCGCCTGCTTTGACAAGGGAATCAAAATCAACCAAAATAACTACGAACTATGGTTTAATAAAGCAATTGTTTTAACTGAATTAAAACAGTATTTACCTGCCATAAACTGTTACAAAAAAGCACTAAAAATACAACCAATGAAAGGAGAAATTTGGTATGGTCAAGGGCAAGCTTTATTAACTCTAAAAAAATATCCTGAAGCATTAGCAGCTTATGATTGTGCAGTGAAACTTCAACCTGATAATTATCTGATTTGGTTGAACCGAGGATTAGCTTTAGTAAAAACTCAACGTTATGCAGAAGCAATTATTAGTTATGACCATGCAATAGAATTAGAACCTGAAAATTATTTAGCTTGGTTTAACTTAGGTATTGCTCAAAGTAAACTACACAAATATCACGATGCTGTCTCTTCTTTTAATAAAGCAATTAAATTAAATCCCGATGATTATGAAGCTTGGTATTATAAAGGATTAGCTTTAAAAAATAATTGGAAAGAAGGAGGCGTTGCTTGTTTGGATAAGGCAATTAATTTCTATCCAAATTCACCAGAAATTTGGATTAGTCGTGGTTATATTTTATTAGATTTATTTAAAAATAGCGAGGCATTAGAATCTTTTAATCAGGCAATTACAATTAATTCTAATTATCCAGAAGCTTGGTTAGGTCGAGGTAAAGCATTTATAGCACTGGAGAAATATAATGAATCTCTTATTGCTTATGGTAATGCCATTAGTATTGAGCCATCTTTTTTAGAGGCTTGGAATTGTCGAGGTGAGGCATTAGAAAAACTCCAGAAGTACGAGCAAGCATTAACAGCTTATGACAAAGTAATTGAAATGAGTTTTAAACAAGGAATTTATGTTGCTAAAGTTGGTTTACAAAGAGGTGCAGCTTTAGAAAAATTAGACCGATATGCTGAAGCAATAGCAGCTTATGATTTGGTAATTGGAAAGGAACCAGATAATTTTGATGCTTGGTTCAACCGGGGATTAAGCTTAGAAAAAATGGCAAATTATGAAGAAGCTATGTTTAGTTATAATCAAGCTATTAATATTTGGCCAAGTAATTATCAAGCCTGGTCACAATTAGCTTTGATGCTGGAACAATTAGAGAGGTATGAAGAGGCGATCGCTGCATACGACCAAATAGTTTCTTTAAGACCTGGTAATCATGATGTTTGGTTTCAACGAGGATTAATTTTGGAAAAATTAGGATATGTTCAAGATGCTGTTAGTTCTTACAAAATTGTCTTAGAAATTAAACCTGATTATCAGAAAGTAATTGAAAGAATAAATAAATTCAAAGTGTCTGTTTGATTTTAATTAGCTATCAACTTTTAGCATTCAGCTATCAGGTTGGTTCACCCTGAAAAGATCGTACTAGCGTGACACAACTAATGGGTGTGCATCAGGGCGGGTTGATCTAAATCTTAGGTTTAGCATTGAAATTTCCACCAGAACCCACCCCTACTATTGCAGCATTTTAGCTGTGTAAGTCCACTACTGAGTGCTGAATGCTTCTTTAACTTGTTCATTTCCTGATTATTGGTAACATTCTTTTTTCAAAGTGGTATTATATTAAATCCCCTTGATTGGACATAAAAAAATCTCCAATGTTCATAACTACGCTCATCTTTGTAATTCTCTCTCCTCCTGACTCCTGTAGGGGCGTTTTGCTATCGCACAACTTCATTAACGCGGAGCGACATATAAAGCGGAGCTTTGCGTTAGCACATGGCCATTTCCGTTCCGGAATGCTCCGCAAACGCCCCTACGACTCCTGACTCCTCCCTTCTTATTTATAACTATTCAACCGGACATGATATTACACGAGCAAAACTACCCTAATTTCTACTGAACACTACCCGATCGCGTCCCTGCCTCTTAGCTTTATATAAAGCGTGGTCTGCCAGAGCAATTAAATCTTCTGAAGTACCTTTAATAGTAGGAATCATACTAGCACCACCCAGACTTAATGTCACAAACTGACTCACCTCAGACTGAGCGTGGGGGATAGAAACAGAAGCGATCGCCAGGCGGATAGACTCAGCAATAGTAAACGCACCCTCCATATTTGTATTGGGTAAAATTACCGCAAATTCCTCACCACCGTAACGAGCGACTAAATCAGTTGGCCGTTGAGGAACTTGTGATATGGCCTGCGCCACACGAATCAAGCAATTATCCCCACCTTGGTGTCCATAATGATCGTTGTAACGTTTGAAATAATCAATATCAATCATAATCAAAGACAAAAATTGCTGTTCTCGCAGATGTCGTTGCCACTCAAGGGCGAGGTACTCATCAAAACTACGACGATTAGGTATTTGAGTAAGTCCATCCAAATTAGCAATGCGTAATAATTCCTGGTTAGCTTCTTCCAGTTGAGCAGTACGCTCTGCAACCTGCTGCTGTAAAGTTTGGTTGTAGTCAGAAAGAATCTTTTCCGCCTGTTTGCGTTCTGTAATATCCTGAAAAGTAGTAATTGCATACTGAATTTTTCCCTGTTTATCATAGACGGGTGTTCCACAAGCTTCAATAGCAATTCGGCGATCGCCTTGGTGAATTTCTATATTGTCATCCCTGACAGTTTCTCCCTTTAGAGCGCGTACTATTGGTAAATTAGCCTCCAGATATTTTTCCTCAGTACCAGCTTGATAAATTTGATTGACTTCAGAAATTTCACTTAACCTACTCAGCACTTTATTACCCAGTAATTCCCGTGCTATATGATTCGTGTAATAAGGATGGCGATAAGCATCTACAATGGCAACAGCAACTGGCATCGCATCAATAAACTGTCTTAACTTACTTTCATTTTCCCTAACTTGAGCATAAAATTTAGCATTTTGAATAGAAATAGCAGCTTGAGAGGATAACAAATTTAAAATTTCTACTCGTTTGTCAGTAAAAGCTTCTACAGTCAAACTATTTTCCAAGTAAAGGAGACCTATAAGTTTGGCTTGATTGAGAATAGGAGTACAACAAAGACTTTTAGGATGGTTTTCAATCAGATATGAATCTCTAGCAAAAATTTTGTCTTGTTCAATGTTGTTGATCAGCAAAGTTTGTTGCATCCGTTTAACATTATTGATGATGCTATTAGGTAGAATGTTGATGCCATCTATAGGAATATTACACAAGCTATGGTTTCCATTAACCCATTGGGAAACTATTTCCCAACTACCAGAGTTGTCTAGAAGCAAGACACATTTGTTAGCTCCAGCATTTTCTGCAACAATATGAGTCATTTTGGAGAGTAATACTTCTAGTTCTATTTCCTCAGATATAGCTTGAGAGGCTTTGATCACAGAAGCTAAGTCTAGGTCTGATGATGTGGTAGTTACTTGACCTCCAGAAGAAGTTTGGATTATGGTATGATTAGGATGGCGGTAACATTTCTCACTTTGGAAAATAGAGGCGAGAAGTTGGGGATATTTTTCTTCGAGTTGGTTAGTCTTAGCCTTTGCTCCCCAACTAGCATAGCAATAGTAGGCTTCTTGCATATAGATACTAGCAACTTTTTCTTTAGTACAACTAAGATAAAATTTGGCTGCCAGTTCATTTGCCAGAGCTTCTTCTTGAATATATTTATTCTCTTTGGCTC
>NZ_JBNHEQ010000076.1:0-36734 GCF_050016015.1 Dapis hubbardiae BLCC-M172 | reverse complement strand
ATTATGATTGAAATTAACTGGCAATTATTCTGGATATTAATGATTTTGCATTGTGCTATTGTCATCTCTGCTTTTTGCCACTAAAGCAGCAGAGATGACAATAGCATTCCATAGGATGAGCTAATCGCTAATAGCTGAAGACTTACGAATGTTCGAAAAATAAACACTGAATAGGAGATAACAATGATACATAAAATTCAAGATCTTGAAGGTATTAATTCTATCTATACTGATAAGTTAGCAGGAGTAGGTATTAATAATATTGAAGAGCTATTAGAAAAATGTTCCTCTTTGACAGGAATAGAAGAATTAGAACAAGCTACTAATATAGAAAAAAACCTGATTATTAAGTGGGTTAATTTTGCTAGTTTATTACAAATAAAAGGTATAAACATAGAATATTTTCCACTATTATCAGCCCTGGGAATAGATACAATTTCCGAATTAAAAGATCGGTTTCCTGAAACACTTCATTCCCAGATGATGAAAGTTAATCGTCAACAACAATTAGTACAATTTTTACCTAGTCTAAGTATGGTGAGAAGTTGGGTCTCTCAAGCAATAAATATTCAAAGAAAGACTGCTCATAACAATATTCCAACTACTAAGTTACCCCAAAAAAAATGGTCTTTGGATTGGTCAGATTAGGAAAAAATTTAGACAGAATAAAAAGACTTACAATTACTATCTTTGAATTGAGTTTTATGTAAAAAATTCTCATTGCATAATCCTGATACTAAATTCGGTTGATAAAGTATCCTTTTAGGGAAGTGGGGGGATGGGGAGATGGGGAAGTGCTTATAGAACCCCTGAAAGGATCTATTTAAAATTATAGATTGAGAGTACGGGAGCGGGGGAGTGGGGGAGATGGGGAGATGGGGTGTATTAGATATCTGCCACTCATCCCATCATCAAATCAATTATTACCCATTTTTTATCAATTAATTCTCCACCAGAACCTATTTTCTGGAGATACGGTTAGGGCTTCTATAGAGCAATAATAGTTTCATTTTATCAAGCGCCTGCGAGATGGAGGTGGATAGTGAAATTTCTCTTCTATTGCGTATAGAGCAATAATAGTTTCATTTTATCAAGCGCCTGCGAGATAGAGGTGGATAGTGAAATTTCTCTTCTATTGCGTATAAAAGCCCTAACAGTATCTTGGGGTTTGTTGCGAGTTTTTGGCTCATTCCTCAGGAGTAGGGGTGATTTCCGTTCCGGAATACTTTCCTTCGGAATGCTCTGCAAACGTAAACGCCTGCCTTAGGAGCATGACAAACGGAAATCACCCCTACAGAAGTCAGGAGATTAAGAAATAAAATAGGGAAAGAGGATGGGTGAAAAAGGTGCTTCTAATAACCGTATTTGGTATGAGATAAGGCTACAAATAATTAATTTATTCATTGACTACAAAAAATCCATCCATACTTAAAATCTACATTCCTCATTTCAAAGCTTAGTATCAAGGGCAATTAGTCCGTAGGAAACAATACCATTTCTCAAAAACTTTTCAACCCGTATCTTGAGCTGAGAAGTAGAGTAGTAAGGAAATGGGGGAGTGGGGGAGTGAGGGAAAAGTAAACATAAGAATAATTAACACGCTCCTAGGGTGCTAATTATCAAAAAGGAAAGCTTATGACATTGGAGAAACTACTCTACTTATATCTACTTATATGTTGATATATATCATTATTTCCCTACTGTAATTTCACAAAGAAATATCAGGCTTTTTAAACACTAAAAAATGCTGTTGTGGTAAAAAATATCTAGTATCTTGCCAAACCAAACCTACAGCTTTCATTTCTTTTTTCACCTGTTTTTCACTCATCTTATGTAAACCCTTAATCATAATCATTGGATTTTCACTCCGATATTCCAATAAAACTACTCGCCCACCAGGTTTCAATCCCTCAAATATTCCTAACATCATTTCTCGTGGATATTCAAACTCGTGATAAGCATCAACTAATAAAGCAATATCAACACTAGATGGCGGTAAATTTGGATTATCCACATCACCTAAAATTGTCTCAACATTAGTAATATTTTCCTCATTATTAACAAAATTAATTAACTCTAACATTTCCGCTTGTATATCTACTGCTAGTACCTTTCCCTCTGGAACTAAAGGATTAATTCTAAAAGTAAAATAGCCAGTACCAGCACCAATATCTGCTACAACATCTGTAGATTTTAATTCAAGATTATTAATAGCATTTTCAGGTTTTTCTTGATTGCTTCTACTAGGTCTTTCTAGCCATCCAGCCCCTTCATGTACCATTACTTTAGCAATTTCTCGACCCATATAAAATTTCCCAATACCTTCAGGATTATGGATAGTTCTATATTGGTAAATTCTCTCTGAATTGGTAACTATATTATTGTTGATAGCGCAGGAATTTATGCTTAAAATCAGCAGAAATAAAGATAGCAGTATTCCTACATTCTGTAGAGATTTTAGAAAATTTTTAGTCATGGTAAATACTGGATTATTTGAGTTATCAGTTATCAGTACCTCCAGTAATAGGGAGGCAACAAAATCAGGAATTTTCTTTTTTACTACCTTTAAAAAGGAGATTGTATATTTTATTTATTGGTCATAAATAAAGTTAATATTAAAGAAGAAAAATTAGTCGGGATTTGGTTATTAAACCACTAGAAAATTTAGCTATAGTTTGGGAAAATTTACTTCCTATAGTTATTTTTAAATTTTGTTTACCTACTTATACTAATATATATTGACTGTAATAACCCTATGATATTTTGCAATTTTAGTAATTTAACCAGAGGCACAATTCATCTATGAATAATTACTTTTAAATTCATCTACTTATAGCTTATAGTCTTTGATAGGGAAATTCATAATTATTATTATCAAGATAGTTAATGAATTTCAAGGAACAGAAAATTTTGACTCTAGTTACAAATAAACTACGCACTATTGACTAGAGAGTCAGTATATTGGTAGCAATATATTGGTAGCAACTTAGTATATATTTTATATATGGTGTTTGGTATAAGTTCAACCAACAGACAAAAATTAGTGAATGAGGCAATACCATTATGCGTAAAGAATATAATAAATTAGTCCGTGATCGTATTCCAGAAATTATCCGTAAAAGTGGTCTAGAATGCCAAGCTGTAACTCTCTCAGAAATAGAATATCAGCAAGCATTACGGCGAAAAATAATTGAAGAAGCCCAAGAAGTGGCTACAGCAAATAACACTGATTTAGTCATAGAAATAGCTGACTTGTTAGAAGTAGTAGATGCTTTACTAAAAAGTTACGGTATTTCTCATCATCAAGTGGGATTAGAACAAGACAAAAAGAGGGCAAGTAAAGGAGATTTTGAGAATCAAACTATGTTGTTATGGATAGAAGAAAATAATACTAAATAGAAAATATTAAAAATATAGTCTAGAAGAAACATACTAACTAATATACCTAGAAAAAAGTTTTAGTTTATTATCCTGTTGTTTGTGTAGGTAATTTTTAACGATTAAGAAAAATTACTTTGGCGACTGCCGTTTCCATACCATGAAAAACAGAAAAAAAATCATAATTACCTCTCCCTTGTAAGGAGAATATTAACGCTTAAGGAAAAATTTTCTTTATTGAATTTGTTAATAAGTAATAGGTTGTAGAAGGAGTATAAATATCTTAATATTTTTCCAGTTAAAAGTCTGAAACTCAGAACTATCTATCACCTGTCTCCTTTGTTTCAGAAGATTTTGCTTACCAATTTTATCCTTGGCATTTAAGCTTTTCTTTTGTCAAATATATTTTCTTTATCCTCAAAATATGACTGCTATATTTTGGTATAAACATTTATTTTTTTTAGTTATGAACAGAATTAGAATTGCTAAAGATAAAGCAGATTTAGTCAAAGCTTTAACCGAATCAGAAGGAAAAACAGGTCCCTTTAAAACTTATGCAGATGTAATGGTATTTGCTGCATCTTTAGCTATTAAGAAAAAACAGCGAGTTCCACTAACAGAAATTTCTCCAAGAGAACCAGGTCCAATTAATATTGAAGTGTTTTGGTCTAGGGGATATGAAAGTATTATTAAATTAATCGCGATCGCCGACACAAGAGATACAAAAATTCTCTGCCAAACCAATGAAGAAATAGAAGAAAATCGGATTAAAATATTTGAAGAATATGCCAATGGAGGATTGGAAATATTACGAGATGAACTGCGGGGTGCAGTAAATTATTCAGAACGGCTTTTATTAGTTTTAATTTCTGAGAGATATCAAAAACCTCAGCCAGAAACTGAATTTGATTTAACTAAATTTTTGGGGTAAAAAACGCAATTGTTGTCGAAAAGAATAAAAATCAGAAGTAAGTATTCAGCATTCAGCTAGCCTCCTAAAGAGGAACTACCTTAACAGCTATTAGCTATAAATTATTAACTCATAATCTTGAAAAGATAAATTAGTCCCCAAGGAGAATTAAAAGTTATCAAGAACAAGAAAAAGGTCATCAGCTAACAGAAGTCCAGTTATTACGTTCATACAGTTCATACAGTTCATACATCTGAATGCTGTTTGCGGAGCATTCCTGGACGGAAATGCTAGTAGCTTAATGCTTAAAATTATAAAGGAATTTCCTACTTGATGAAGTACATATTACGAAATAGGTTATAGGGAATAAGCAAAAATATTTTTAAAATTTTAAATTTAAAATTTTTAAGATTCACTTTTGACTTCTGAAGATTGATTAACCATTGTTGATTTACTAATATTTGTTAACATAAATTCATATATATTGATTTAGTTGTATTGATTTAGTCCCATAGATTTTGCTCTAATCACTTGTAGACAGAGTAGTTTGTGGTCGAAAACCAGGCCACTAAGTAACCTCTATCCTGATAAGTTACCGAAGCGCATGGTCAAGTAATTAAAACTTCTGCGACGTCGATAACCAAGACGATGTAAGTGTTTAAAAAGCGTCTACAGGTTTTCTTGTAGACATTGGGAGATACCCCCTCAGCATGTTAATCTTGCTGTGCATTGTTAACAAATGTTAGCACTCATAGTATCGGGCAATTAAGAAATTCTCACGCCTCTCAAATTTAGCCACAGCAATTTAACTTCTAACTTCTGACTTCTAACTTCTGACTTTTAACTTCTGACTTCTAAATTGAGCTATAAGTGCGCCCATACAGGTATGATGACGATATTGAGAATCAAAAAGGGAACGCAAATTAAAAAATTATGCGAATTTTATTTGTGGCTGCTGAAGTGACTCCTTTAGCAAAAGTTGGTGGGATGGCAGATGTAGTCGGTGCCTTACCCAAAGTCCTACGAGCAATGGGTCACGATGTTCGTATCTTCATGCCTTATTATGGCTTCTTAGGCGACAAGATGGAAGTTCCAGAAGAACCCATGTGGGAAGGAACTGCCATGTATCAAAACTTCAAAATTTATGAGACGGTACTACCAAAAAGTGACGTGCCATTGTACCTATTTGGTCATCCTACTTTTTGGCCACGTCGTATCTACTATGGAGATGATGAGGACTGGAGGTTCACTCTATTTGCCAATGGGGCGGCTGAGTTTTGCTGGAATGGCTGGAAACCAGACATTATTCATTGCAACGACTGGCACACTGGTATGATTCCAGTTTGGATGCACGAAACCCCAGATATTAAAACCGTATTTACTATTCATAACCTAGCTTATCAAGGACCTTGGCGCTGGTACTTGGAAAGAATTACTTGGTGTCCCTGGTATATGGAAGGCCATAATACAATGGCAGCAGCAGTTCAATTTGCCGATCGGGTAACTACTGTTTCTCCCACCTATGCTGGTCAGATCCAAACTCCTGCTTATGGTGAACGCCTAGATGGTTTAATGTCTTTTATTAGTGGGAGACTAGAGGGTATCCTCAATGGTATTGACATGAACTTTTATAATCCCGCTAATGACAGATATATTGCTCAAACTTATAATGTCGATACCTTAGAAAAACGGGTTGCCAATAAAGTTGCTCTTCAAGAAGAGGTAGGTTTTGAAGTTAACAGAAATACCTTCTTAGTCGGAATGGTTTCTCGACTGGTGGAGCAAAAAGGACTTGATTTAATGCTGCAAGTCTTGGATCGGTTTATGGCTTATACTGATAGTCAGTTTATTTTGTTGGGCACTGGCGATCGCTTCTATGAAACCCAAATGTGGCAGATAGCAACTCGTTATCCAGGTCGGATGAGCGTCCAACTTTTACATAATGATGCCCTTGCCCGACGAATATATGCAGGTACTGATGCCTTTTTAATGCCCAGTCGGTTTGAACCTTGTGGTATTAGTCAGTTATTGGCAATGCGTTATGGTAGTGTACCTATTGTGCGTCGTACAGGCGGGTTAGTTGATACTGTCTCTTTTTATGACCCTATTAATAATGCTGGTACTGGCTATTGTTTCGATCGGTATGAACCACTAGACCTACTTACTGCAATGGTTCGAGCGTGTGAAGCTTTCCGGTTCAAAGATAAATGGTTCGAGTTACAGAAACGTGGCATGAGAGAGAACTTTAGCTGGGATAAATCAGCTAAAGAGTATATCAAAATGTATAAATCAATACTCGGACTACCTGAAGAAGATACAGCAGTAGAGAAAGAGCCTGAATTAGCACAATAATAATTAATTTGGAAAAGGAATTGAGGTAAAATCACCTAATTCCTTTTTCTTTATTATGCTAATTATTGCTCTGCTGATTAATTCTGACGGGCATTGACAGATAAATGTTTTAGCATTTTTAGGTCTTAAAGTTCAAAAAGGAGCGCATTTCTGGCGCATAGATAGTTGGGCAAAAAAATTACTCCCCTAGTCCCCTACTCCTTAAACCTACATTCCGCACGTCAAATTGCAACATTAAAAGTAGTATGAAGACCTCTAGCTTAGTAAGTATTTATACCATATAAATCATCTTCATGTTAAACTAAGCCAGTTTGTTACCAAACCGACTCGTCTGCCCCCTTTGGGGGAGCTGCCCTAACAAAACCGTGCGTGAGACTTTCACCTCACACGGCTCCTCTCTTAGACGTCCCTTTTCATGGGTACATCCTGCTTCAGAGTTAACATATCGTTAATCCATATATAATTTTCAGGTAAATCCTGGGGTCTAAATTTTGGATATGTTTTTTTGTCTAAAGCAGTTTTACTGTCGTGGCAATGTCGGTGCAATAGTTGTTTATTTCTGATTGTATTGTCACCACCTTCAGACCTTGGTTTTATATGAGCTACTTCCATAAGGTCAGTTGGTCTAAAGGTTAGTCCACAAAATGCGCATTAGAATTCTAAATTTAATAATTTAATCATTTAATAATTCTAAATTCTGAATTCTGAATTCTGAATCTATGCTTCTTACCCAATCTTACTCTCCCTAAGACCTGCAACCATAGTGCAGATTTACCTTGAATGGCGCACCTTCGATTTCGACCTGTATTCTTAGGTGTATTAGAGAGGTTTTCTCGTTCCCTTATTCCTTTATTACGACTGATTTATTGGGGTAAAATCTCCCGGAGGGTGCGATATAGTTGCTGATAATCTCAAGTCAATAAGATTATCTATTGACCCCCTGACTTTCGTCCTACATCCCATAGCTACCTTTGAGATGGGCATTAGTATTGAGAGTTGTTATAGTCGATGGGAGGTATTACCCTCCGCACCTCTACTTCACGCGCCGTGCGTGCGACTTTCACCGCACACGGCTCCGTGCTACTGTGGTAACATCTCAATAGAGACAAAACCCGTTGATTAGGGCACTCACCGGGTCAAGGTTTAGATTATCCTAATCTTCCACCGTCTCAGTCAGGGAGTGCCTTTAGCCTACCGCCTTGGAGTTATTTACCTCTGTGTCGTATTGCGCTCGACTAACGAGCAGGGCAATTTCAGGCTAAAGGTTTTTACCCTGTACGCATAGGCTTCGGAAACTTCACTCTTTTGGTGTCTAAGCATCATCACCCTTTCTTTGAGGTTTCTTGATTGCCGGGGGTAATGAGTGTTCCCCCATCCTACCCGTCAAGCAAGAGTTCCGAGCTTCCCTCCTACTAGCCACAAAACCTACATGACCAGACTTGCTTGCCGTTTTTCCTCGTTCCGAGTTACAGATTGTTTTGACGGTTTAGGGCTGTCCAATTCGCCTACACGATCCCCAGGGATGCGTCTAACTAATTAAATTTGACGCGGGGATGCTCGTGTGCGGTCAGGAGACTTTGGAGTGACTCCTTGCTGGGAAGTAAGACGTTTTTTCAGGACATTCCGCCCCGGTACCCATGCCGTCTCCCCATTACCCCCAGTGCGCCTATCACTCTTGGCTCTGGTTGGGGCCTGATGCCAGCTTCACTCTGAAGCGTGGAAAAGTTCTAGCTCGGTGTGGCCAGGTCGGGAGTCCGCTGTCCCTTAGCGGGTGAGACTTTCACTCACATCCGTAACTCAGTTATCTAGCAGGCTCTTCTTTGGTGGCCTCATATAGCGATGAGATATACAGGCTCTTCCGCCGTGGCCTCGTATTTACCCTATTCATACCCCTCTGGTTGCGCTTAGGCTCCTAATAGGAACGAGTCGCACTAATTACCTTCCTGTTCGTCCACTTGTCAGCCTTTGCTTCCGGTATCGTTCCTCGGTAACTGGTATTTTCCCGCTTTTAGACCAGCTTCACCAGTTTGATGTTCATTCTCTCCAGTATGGTCTATGCTTTCTACCCAACAACAAGGCGGAGGAATTTCACCTCGAAGGATATAAGAGTTTTCTCGTGACTATATATTTACCACCTCCTTAGTCACGGAAGGTTAGATATACCTGCTTTTCAGCAGTCTTGACTAGCCAACGAGTCGCACTGACCTTTCTAATTCGTCAAATTCTTAGGAAAAGATTAAATATAAACACTTACTTAGGGTTTACTGAAAAAGTCTTTTAGTAAGGGGGAGGAGTCAGGAGTCAGGAGGCATGAGAGTTATAGAGTAGGTAGTGACAAGAATAGTCCCTTGATTTTTCTGCCTCCCATTACCCAAAAATGCTCACTTTTTCAGCTTGATCGACTTAAAAGCTGGTACTTTTTCAAGCTCTAAAATTGCTCAAACCTTTATCTGTCAATTCTTTGATATTTTATCAGCAAACCCTACTTAATTGATGACTCATCCATCAGTTAAAACTATCAGGACTTGCCCAGAGGTACTATATATATAGATATAGCGTTCAAAACTATAACGTTATAGTTTTGAACGCTATATACATGGTCTTTGCGTAAGTCCTGACTATAACTCCTGACTCCTGACTCCTAGCTTTAGACTACATTCTGAAGTGCAGAATTTAGGCTTAAAAAAGACTTTTTCAGTAAACCCTAATTAGCATCTCATGTATCAGTCGCGGAAATTTTTTGTTTCCCTTATTTGATACCTTGGTTTCTCCCCTCCTTAATATACTTAATTTAAGATCAAAATAATCATTATTTTAAGTAAATAAATCTAGTGGTAAATAACCATAAGTTCCATTAATTCCTGTTGCTTCATCAGATTGACAAGATACTAATACGCCTCGATATTTTCCAGTATAGGATTCCATAATATATGACTCTTTCATCCCATTAAATTTCAGATAAACAGACCCTTCAATCGAATGAAAATTAGACTCATTCATCAGAGTGGTATGATACCCTAAAGCTTCTAAATAGTTTCCTAATGTAGATAAAGCTTCAGTAGTTGAATCGGCACAAATTCCTAACATTTGATAATCAGACGAATTTACCAACAACAAGATTGCAGCACGGGTTATAGCTTTTTCCTCTTGTAATTCCACTGATTTCATATCTTGACAAGTCAATTCATGGAGATTTTTTTCAGCTTGAGTAACAGTGAGATTATGAAGGTTTTGATTAGACATCAGTACCTGTAGAAAATTAATTTAATTGACTCTGGAGGTAGGGAAGATTTGAACAGATAACAGGAAAGACAAAATAAGAAAAACAAGTGTATTTGACTAACTTGATAAATATTATATAACTCATGTCCGGTTCAACAATTATCAATCATTAGGAAGCAGTCAGGAGTCAGGAGCAGGAAAAAGGGAAATAAAAAAAGATAAAGATGAGAAAGTTTTTTGATTGGGCTATTAAGCCAAGATTACATAAGTCTTACAACAGTTTTTAAGTTGATGAGGTACAAAATTATGGGACAGTAGGAAGTAGGAAATCAGGAAAAGAGATTAATATTAAAACTTTACCTCACTATCCTAAAAAGTTATGTAATTACAAACAAACAAACTGCTGATAGCTGAGTAATAATCGCTATCATATTATATCAAGTTTAGATAATTAGTTCAGGACTTACCCAAAGACCATGTATATAGCGTTCAAAACTATAACGTTATAGTTTTTGAACTCTATAATTAAAGTTAAACGATGGCGTTCGGTAAATCTTCCTAACTGTCTATAACCCCAATAACCACTTATGATTACCATAATCACGGTGCAGCAGTATCAGCCATCAGGGGTGACGAAAACCTCTCAGCTATACGAAAATCAGGTATTTCTTTCAGGTAATCAATCAGGCTTTTTTCCATATATTTTCATATATTAGTATATTGGCCAATTTTACCAACTAAATTTGCTCCTTACTCTATAATTGTACACCTAGAGTGAGAATGAAACAGCCCTGCCATTAAAAGGGGGTAGAGAGACTTGAGACCTTATTTTTTATAGGACTTACACAGAGACCACATATATAGTGCTAAAAAACTATAACGTTATAGTTTTGAACGCTATATATAGTAGCTTTCCGTAAGTCCTGTTCTAGTCAAACTATAGATTTAAGTAGAAACTTATCATCACGAAAAATCAACGGTACAAAACCATTAGACTAAAAATTATCTAATTTTTTAGATTCGTCAGGAAAAAATAGTGATATTATCGTCTCTACCTGTCCATAATTTATAGGTTTTGGATTGAATATTAGGAAGAGATATGATTAATCAAAAATGGATTGAAAATTTGATTTGGGTACTTAGTACGAAGGCTACTCAACCCCTCTTCTCTATTATAGAGAAATTAAAACTAACTATTCTACAATTGTACAAAGAATTTTTTTTGATTAAGTTTCTAGGTAAGTGGATAGGTAAACTTGTATACCTTTCATTAATATTGATCGTAACTTTAGGTTTGACTGGTGCAACTGTTAAATATCCTACTGTAAAAATTCCAATTTTTGGTTTCCACAACATTATTGATTTACAGAATAAAGCTGATTTACCTCCATATCGTCGTTTGTCTGATATGGATTATACTAAAGAAGATTTAGAGAAGTTTATAGACTATTTAGTACAGAAAAATTACTGGTTTTTATCCTCTCAAGATTTGTTTATCTATTTTATTGATAAATCTCAACCTATACCGACTGAACATATAGGTCAAAAACCTGTAATGTTGACTTTTGATGATGGCTATAAGGGAGTACATAAAAATGGAATTCCTATATTGGAACATATAGAAGAAAAATATGGTGAGAAGGTAAAGTTTGTTTTGTTTGTTAATCCTAAAACTCTAGGATTTGACAATGGGAAAGATTTACCACATCTCAGTTGTCAAGATTTAAGAGAAGGATATCAAAAAGATTTTTATGATATTCAATCTCATGGATTTACTCATAAAAAATTGACTAAACTTAGCTCTAAAGAATTAGATGTAGAACTGTATTTGGCAAAGTTGGCTTTGAGGAAATGTACTAATGATTTAGATAGAAATAAAATTGTTGCTGCTCATATTGCTTATCCCTTCGGTGCTATTAACAAAAGAGTCGAGAGAAAGTTACCCAAATATCATTTGACTGGATTTATTTATGATGATAATTTCCTGAGAGTCAATTATTTGAAAAATCAGTTCCGTATTTCTCGAATTACTGTTGGTAATCACACATCTCCCTATAAATTAATTAGGTTGGCGAGTCGAGCTTCTACCTTGAAGAAAATTAGTAAGTCGAAAAAGATTTAGAGTTGTTATTTTGTCAGCATTTCCGTGATCGAATGCTCCGCAAACAGATATTAGTAGTCAGCTCTCAGATTTTTATACTGATTTTATGTGAAGTTGCACAGAATTATGAAATTAATTAATTTGTAAGCATTCAGCTATTAGGAGTCAGCCGTCAGCTCCTAGTTTTTTAATGAAAGAAGTAAGCAGTCTTTTAACTTCTACTTTATCAATCATATATCTGAGTTGTCAAACCATATATATTTATGGCTGGAAATTATAGATTTGTCTTAAAAGCTGATAGCAGATATCTGACGGCTGAATGCTTACATTAATTCATCTTTGTTGGGATATTCAGTTAATTTATCCATTCTTTGATTTTCAAAAGTGCTAGATAGGAGAATTATGACTATTATTAGCAATAATTCTCCCAATATTCTCAAGTTTTTTAATCTGGGAAAAAATGACTGATAGAACAACAAAAATTTGGTAATAATGGAGTTGTTATTTCCTCTCCATCTAATAGAGTCGCGACTAAAATTAATCTGGCATTTTCTCGCCGATAAACTTCTACTTGTTTAGTGAAATGATCAACTATCCAATACTCTCTTACTCCCTCTACCGAATATAATTTTAATTTTGCTTCCTTGTCTCGACGCTCATTATTTTTGCCAGGAGATAATACCTCTATTATTAACTCCGGTGCATCTGTAAGATGACCAGCTTCATCTTCAATTTTAGATAGTCTTTCTTTGCTCACCAAAACCACATCTGGGCAAACATTATCTGACTCGGAAAAGATAATACCAGGAGCAATAATAGCTTCTCCTAAATTATTAGATTCTGACCAAATATTAAGTTGCTGAAAAATTTTCCCACAAATTTGTTGGTGTCGGAAGTGGGGTGTTTTGGTAACGAATAATTCTCCATCAATAATTTCATATTTATTGAATTCATTTTGTGGTAATACTTCTAAGTCGTAAATATTCCAACGTATTTTTTGTACTGTTTGATTCATAATAATTAAGGAAGAAGGAAGAATAATGTTACAAAATCAGTGGGGATTGCTATCTTGGATAATTGATTATTTTTAGTGGGATTTAAACATTTGGAAAGCTATAAAATAGGCTCAAATTTAGATGAGCAATATTTTCGCATCAAAAAGATATTAACTCTAAATAAGCATTGGTTCTAGCCATTTTTAAGGCATCGACATAGTTCCATTATCTAGACTGACTTTGACACATTTTTCCTACCAGAAAATATCTAAATATAGCTACTTCCTTTTTCCTTTAATTTTTGACTTTTTTTTCCGAGTCTTTGATTTGTTCTTTTTATTTTTGGCTCGCTGCTGAACTACTTCCGGTGGCGGACCATAATCTCCATCACTAAAGTATACTCGCTCTACTATATTTTCCGGTTCTACTTCAATCCACAGACGGGCACCTCCAGCTTGACTATTATTAGGTTGATGAGGTTGATAAACGATTTGGCAAGGTCCTTTTATTTTCAGAGCGTGGCAATAATCCTTTTTATCTCCTACCTTCACAGCAACTGCTGGATGAGAAGTTCCATTATCTCGGTTGTAATCTATAGTTTTTCGTAGAACATGAATAAAAGTATTGGCTGTACGTCTATTTTTATTCCAAGTACCTTCAGGACCACGGCGACCTGGTATAATTTCCGGCATTCCCCGTTTGTTTAATGGAATCATCCAACGTCTTCCATCTTTATAAGCATCTCGAACACGACCTTCATTCAGTAATGTTCGTAATCTACCTGTGGAAATATTGAGTAGAAATGCCGCTTGTGTTGTAGTAGCTTCTTCTAATTCTGCTTGTGTTGTAGTAGCTTCTTGTAGGGTCATAACTATAACGTCTGGGTTTTTAGATTTTAGAATATTAACTTTGCTAGTATCAGTCTTAAGGAGTTATGAAAAATTAATTATATAGCAATGAGCGTTGGTATATTTACAAATTGCGGTAGGGGCCAAGCAGCTCAAACTCTTATATTATCGGCAATTTATTCCCCCTGTTGCCTTTTGCTAGATGAGCTGTTGCCTGCGCACAGCGCTATACATATTTTTTAAGATGGAAAAAAACGATTAATAGAGCAACAAAAATTTGGTAATCAAGGAGCTGATTTATAGTATCAATATATCTGGCAATTTCCGGTAATAACTAACACATCTGATGGGGATTTTCTTGACTTAGCCAAACAAATAGTTGACAATGTGGTTAGAGGTGATTTGATTGTACGCCAAAAAACTTGAATTAAAGGTTAATAATCAGGAGCGCTCAAAAATGTCTCAATGCGCTGGTTATGCCCGTTTCGTTTACAACTATGGCCTCAGTATGGTTAATGGAACTCAAGCCATGACTAAAGTTAACAAACGTGCAATGCGAAGTTAGCTTCAGTTACGCATTACGCATTTTAGAAGCTAAAAAAGTCTTTACTAACTATGTCAAAAAGCAACCAGAATATGCCTGGACTTCTAATTATTCGTCTCGCATTTATCAAAGTGCTTTTCAACATCTAGGTGAAGCATTTAAACGGTATAAAGAAGGAATCAGTAAATATCCTAAATTAAAAAGGAAAAAAGACCGACAATCTTTTACGGTTTATGACGGTAATAGAAAAGTAACAATTAACCCTGGTAAGAAAATTAAAATACCAACATTCGGGACTTTTAGATTATTTGAATCAATTCCTAATACCACAGCAAGTCAAACTTGTACTATTAGCAGAACGGGAGAAAAATGGTTTGTTAGCTTTAGTATTGAAGCCGAAAAACTACCAGTTCATCCATTATTTAGATGAACGTTCTCAACAGTTGAAGGGTATTGATGTTGGTATTAAACAGTTTGCTACAATAGGGTCATCAGAAGAAAACAGCACTATTTCTCTCCCTGAACTCATCAAAAAAGAACAATTCAAACTGGCCAAGTTTCAATGGCGCAACCATAATAAACAACTAGGTGGTCTAGGTAAAAAACCTTCAAAAAATGGGATTAAATACTACAAAAAGCTAGCCAAGTGTCAGAGTCGCATTGCTAACATTCGTAAAGATTTTCTCGAAAAAACTACCACTAATTTAGCAGGCAAGATTAAGCAGGTCTGCTGAGAAGATTTAAACGTCAAAGGCAGTCAGGCAAAACGGTAAACTGGCAGCATCAGTAGCCAGGATCGGATTTTATCAATTTAGGCAGCGATTGACAACCAAAATTGTTGCTAGTGGCGGAACTGTTGTATTAGCTGACCAGTGGTTTCCATGATCTAAAACTTGTCATAATTGTGGTTATATTCATCAAGAATTAAAGCTAAAAGACCGTACTTTTAACTGTCCTCATTGTGGAATGACTCTCTTATCGGGACTTAAATGCGGCACTGGTGTTATCTCAGTATGGGGAAGTTAATCAAAATGCTAGGGGGTAGGCTGTACCCGAATTTACGCTTGTGAACTGGAAGAGGCCGACCGACCAGGTTGAAGCAAGAAGCAAACATCTTTGACTGGCATTACCAGGTTTTACCTAGTTTTACCGGAATTGTTTAAGTATTGTACAGCAGAAGTTATTTCTTCCTTTAACTGAAAAAGGCTGATAACTGACTACTCTGAGCCTTTGTTTGTCAGTCCCAAGGCTATTTTCCTATAGGTTTGATTGATTTGAGAATTCTCTGTAAAAGGGAAAAAGGAAAAAGGAAAAAGAAAAAATAATAAAGGGGAAAAGAATAAAGGGGAAGATTCCTAGGAACGAGAAACAGACGAGACAATCCGAAAACCGCAAAAGAACGAGGATTCGGCTTTGGAATTGCCACGGCTTGCACTCCTGCAATTCCAAGAATGGAAGCTCCATTTACCGCCACGGAGCAGTCTTAGATTATTATCTCCCCCATTTTCCCAAGCACTTCCATCAGTAGGCGCTCCATCATAATTCTCGTGCCAAACATCTTGACACCATTCAACGATATTGCCGTGCATATTATATAAACCAAAAGCATTGGGAGGAACACTTCCCACATCTGTTGTTTTTTCTCGATATTGACCTTTAGGAGCATTACCATAAGGAAAGTTACCGTCGTAGTTAACTAACTCAGGCGTTATAGTTTCTCCAAAATAGAAAGGAGTAGTCGTCCCGGCGCGACAAGCATATTCCCACTGACTCTCACTGGGCAAGCTATAAATTTTCCCGGTTTTCTCAGATAGCCTTTGACAAAACTCTACAGCGTCGTGCCAACTCACACATTCCACTGGGCGACTTCCTCCTTTAAACCGAGAAGGATTATTTCCCATAATGGCTTGGTATTGGTTTTGGGTAATAGGATATTTGCTCATATAAAAAGGTTGGAGAGTTACTTGATGTTGCGGACTTTCACTAGAGTCTCTTTCTGCCTCATCTTCCGGCGACCCCATCAGAAAGCTTCCCCCAGGAATATAAACCATTTCTAATTTAATCCCATTACCCAAGTCTTCGATTTTTTGCCTGGCACTTCCCTCGGCACGGTTAATAATTTTGCCAGAGTTATTGACAGTAACTATCTCAAAAGTAAAGAGTTCCCCTTTATCTCCCCTACTCCTCCTACCATATTTTTGTTTAATTTCCTTCACCCGCGCCACTAACTCCCCACCTTTTTCCGGGTTTACCATCGCCACAAAATTAGCAAAACCCTCTATCGCAGCCATCACATCATCAGCATTACCCCACCTCTTCCCTTGGGGTCCATCCTTTTCTATCTGATACAAAGTTGCCCGAAATTTCTTCAACTCTTTCCGAGAAATAGTCGGAAACTCATTCACCACAACACCAGTAACTTCAAGTTGACTAGACTTGCGCCGAAGAATTCTCGTTTTTTCCTCATTGACAATAAACCCTTCATGGCTAACAATAGATTCAGTACGGTGGAAAATATTGCAAATTTGTCGGAGACTATCTCCCGAACCAGAAAAAGTCAAGTCATCAGCATAACGAGTATAGACAAAACCAAGTTCCCCTGCCATTTCACTCAGACGTTTATCCAAGCGACGACACATTATATTAGTAATTGCCGGACTAGCAGGAGAACCTTGAGGTAAGTGGCGTTCGCTCTGAGCTACATAATAAGTTTGTCCGTCTAACTCGACTTCTGCCACATCCGGTTCAGTACAAAGGAGGGCAAAAATAGTAGCAGCAGCTTCAGAATAACCCAATGAACAAAATAACCCTTTAACCCGCTTGTAAGAAATAGAAGGGAAAAAATTTTTCAGGTCAAAATTAATAATTACATCCGCAGCGACATGAGGTTCGGCATTAGTCAGAATAGAATTTCCGGCGCGAAAACCGTGAGCTGCTTCATGGAGTGGAATATTACAGAGAATATTGTCAAGTATCCAAATTTGAACATTTTTCAAACGTGGCATCGGAGCAGATATTTGCCTTTCTCCTCCTATTTTTTTAGGAATTTTGAAACGAATGTAGTGAGAAACTGTAGAAGTAGAGCGGGAAAATGCCAGAAACCGAAGTTCTCCCACAGTAATATCCATGGCAGTAGCTATATCTTGGGCAGTATTAAGAATGGGGAGGTCATAAGTTTCGAGACGGGAAATATTCCCATCAATATTATTAAGTCCTCCGGATACTCCTTCCCCAAGATAAATAATGTCATTTTCTTTTTGTTCTTGCCAGGCTTCGGCACGTTCTTGTCTTTCTCGCTCCCGACGTTCTTTATTTTCTTGTTGTTTACGACGAGACTCAGCTAATCTTTGTTTGTAAGCTTCTTGACGGAGTTTCTTTTGACTGGAAAGGCGAGCATTTTCTTGGCGGAGTTTTCGCAGTTGTTTTTCTAGTTCCCCACGACGCTCAATTTCATTAGGTGGGTCTTCAGGTATTTCCTCACCTTCAGGCCAAAAACCATAACGAACCATTTCTTCCAGGATAAATTCTTCGCGACCTATTTCACGAATACGAGCATATAATTCTTGACGGGAGCTTGGGCGATCGGTCATTTCAGTTATCAGTTATTAGTTATCAGTTATCAGCTTTTTCAGTTATTAATTAGGGCTTCCTGATTAAATATAAAAGGATTGACAGATAAAGATTTTAGCATTTTTAGGTCTTGAAAAAGTACCTCCTTTTCAGCTCTTGATGCACGGTTCCCGAAAAATCAAAAAGAAGCGTATTTCTGACGCATAGTTGGGCAAAAAAAAATATTCCTTTACTTCCTGAAAAAAACTTTTTCAGCAAACCCTAATTATTAGTACCTACTAGACCGACACAGCTAAAATGTTGCAATAGTAGAGGCGGGTTGTAAATTAATGAATAATTCTTATTAGGTTGAAAGTCTCTCGGCAAGAACAAGAAAAAAGTGCTAGGAGATTTTCGTACTTGATTTCTATCTGTCGGCTTTAACAAAAGGTAATTATTAATTATTAATTATCCATAGTAGAGGCTGCTTTTAGCTAGAATTTTAATGCTTACTCTAAGCAATATCAACTCGCCCTCATGCACATCTATTAGTTGTGTCAGTTTACTAAAGTAATAGGGAGACAATAAAATCGGAAATTTCCTTTTTTATATCTTTGAAAAGAGAGACTATTGACCTTATTTACTTGGTTATTTTCAGTCAAAATTTATTATAGCAATCTTAGAATAAGTTGTACTATTTTCTTGTAAAGGTTTTGTCCCCAAATTTCATTTTTGCTTGGGTTTGGAGACTAAACCCCTACGGTTTTTTTCAAATCAAAATTTATTTACTATAAAGTCTCAGAGACTAGAAAAAAGCTATATGTCTAATTTTGACATTTTTACTAGCTTAATACACCCAATTAAATATTTTATTTACTGAAATTATCTTAACCTAGTCTGAACATAAACTAAAATTTATAAGTCGAAAAATTCAGAGATTAAAAAGAATTTATCTTGGAGGTTTATCAAATTTCCTCTTTCTTTATTCCTACTTCTGAAAAATTCAGATATTCATGGAAATGAATGATAATGCTTGTTCAATTTTACTCTTTCATTCTAGGTTGCTTAATTTCAAAGCCCAAAAATTGAGATACTTAAAATCATCAATGATGGTACTTGCTCAAATTAAATACTTCGTGATACCTTCTTCCCTATTGCCGAAAAATTAAGGTATAAAGCCTCTCAATTCATGGAAAAAAAAGAAACAAAATCCTTGTAGCCAATCCTTCTATTACAGAAGAGGTAATTAATAATTATTAATTGTTAATTATTAATTATTAAACTCTTCCTTCCTCAAATTAATCCTACTTTTTTCAAAGCTTTTTCCGCTGCACTTTTTTCAGCTTCTTGTTTACGATTCCCTTTACCAACACCATATAATTTTCCCCTAACTCTAACTTCAGCAGTGAATATTTTAGCATGGTCTGGACCCTCTCCATCATTAGATTCATATTTAGGATTTTCTCTAAATTTTGCTAATGCCCACTGTTGAAATTTACCCTTAGTATCTACTAAATCATTTTGTGGTGAATTATCCTCAGAATCAGGAAAAATTATATCATCTGCCACTGGTCTAAATAGTTTTTTGACAAAGGCACGAACTGGGGTAATTCCTGAGTCGAGAAAATAGGCTCCAATTATTGCTTCTAAAGTATCACTAAGTAAAGCTGGATTTTCCCTACCACCATCTTTTTCTGCACCTTTACCTAAGCGCATTTTTTCGCCAATTCCTAATTGAACTGCGAATTTTGCTAATTGTTTTTCATCTACTAAAAGTGAACGGAGGCGAGTAAGTTCTTTAGGTTTTAAATCGTGTTCTTCTTTATATCTTCTATATAGTAATTCTCCTACTAAGAAACCTAGTACGGCATCGCCGAGAAATTCTAGACTTTCGTTGTCTTCTTCATCCCCATAATTTTCGTTTAAATAAGAACGGTGGGTTAAAGCTTGTTTTAAAAGTTCTTGATTTTTGAAGTCGGGTATTTTATCTATCATTTGTCAATTTTCAGTTTATTGATATTTATCTATATTAATCCTTCTTGTTTTAATTTAGCTAGTGCATTTTCAGCAGCACGTTTTTCCGCATCTTTTTTACTACCACCTTCACCTTGACCATACTTTATATCAGCCACAAATACTTCAGACAAAAAAATAGGTTTATCGTCTGAACCACCACATTTATTAGATTCATATTTAGGAATTTTTTCAATTTTTTCTAATGCCCATTGTTGAAATTTAGCTTTAGTATCTACTAAATCATTGTCTAAAGACATTAGATCGTCTGCAACAGGTTCAAAAATTTTCTTCACAAAAGAGCGAACTTTCATCAAAGTTGAGTCAAGAAAATAGGCTCCAATTATTGCTTCTAAAGTATCACTAAGTAAGGCTGGATTTTCCCTACCACCATCTTTTTCTGCACCTTTACCTAAGCACATTTTTTCACCAATTCCTAATTGAACTGCGAACCTTGCTAATTGTTTTTCATCTACTAAAAGTGAACGGAGGCGAGTAAGTTCTTTAGGTTTTAAATCGTGTTCTTCTTTATATCTTCTATATAGTAATTCTCCTACTAAGAAACCTAGTACGGCATCGCCGAGAAATTCTAGACTTTCGTTGTCTTCTTCATCCCCATAATTTTCGTTTAAATAGGAACGGTGGGTTAAAGCTTTTTTTAAAAGTTCTGGATTTTTGAATTCGGGTATTTTATCTATCATTTGGCAATCTTAAATTTATTGATATTTATCTATATTAATCCTTCTTGTTTCAATTTAGATAGTGCATTTTTTGCAGCTTGTTTTTTTGCTTCTTTTTTACTACTACCTTTAGCTTCACCATAGTCTTCATCCCCTATAAAAACTCTAGCTATATATTCTGGTTGATGGTCATAACCACCATCTCTTTCAACTTCATAGGTAGGCTCAACTTTGAACTTTTCTTGTACCTTTTCTTGAAGATAACCTATAGGGTTATCAATATTAATAAATTCTGTTTCATCCACATAATTAGCAGAATTTTTAAGAGCTTCAGCAAAAATTGGTTCTAAAAAATTGCGCACTGCTTCAATACCAGAATCAATATAATAAGCTGCAAGAACTGCTTCAAAAGCATCACTTAGTAATGAATTATTTTCACGGCCTCCCTGTGATTCTTCTCCTTTACTTAACAGAATAAATTCTCCAAGGTTTAAATCTCTCGCCAACTTCGCTAATTGTTGATTATCTACTAAACTAGAACGTTTTTGAGTCATTTCACCTTCTTTCATTTTTGGGTATTTACTATAGAGATACTCTCCACTAAGAAAGTTCAGTAAACCATCACCAAGAAATTCTAAACGATTATTATCTACGCTTACTTCTGTAGGATTTTCATAAAGATAAGTTCGGTGAGTTAAAGCAACTTCTAAAAGAGAAGGATTTTGAAAATAAATTTTTTCCAATATCTCATTTAATTTCTTTGTAATCTTCTTTTCTTCTTCTGGAGAAATAGAAGGAGTATGGAGATTTTCGTAACGAAATTGTTGTTGAGATAGAAGTCGTAACACTTCTCGTTTTTCTTTTTCTACTTCTTGTACTTCTGCTTCAGCTTCAATAGTTTTAAGAAGTCTGGCAATACTGTCAAGGGCACGGTAAGTATCATCAATAGAAAATGGAGTACCATGCGCCCATTTATTGCGCACTTCTATAAGTTATTCTACTATTGTTTTACTCAAATTGTTATTTTTTTTGAATACATTATCCCATGTTTTTGAGATTAATTTGAGCTGTAAATATATATCTTCTTGAAGTTTTTTTCTAAGTCATCTTTTTTGGCAATATTTAAAATTGGTCTGGCAGTCTTTACCCATTCATTTGGGTAAGTTACTTCCATTTATTTGACAATATAAGGGTATAAACCCTGACTTAAAGTATTCAAGCTTTTGCAAATTATCTCTGGGTTATTACGGATAGTCATATTATTTTTCAGATTCAATAGTTGTTTAGTATTATATTAACTAATTTTGATTAAATACTGCTACTAAGTCTTGTTTAATATTTTTTGATAAACTTGATACAAGAAAATAATAACTAGCCAATTTTTTTCCGAAACCCAGTTTGTTTAACTATCTCAAATTAGCAAACAAACTGGGTTTCTATCTCTAGACTTTACCTAACAACATTTCCCCTTTTACCAACCAGGAGGATCAAGACTATTTCCACGATTATTGTTGTACTTATAACAACTAAGTCCTAGATTTCCTCAAGTCATAATCTCTTTCAAGTTGATTTACAAATTTTGCCAAATTAAATGGTAAATACTAATTATGCTAGTTGCATAATTTTGGTTTGTACTGCAAATAATTCTGGCAGTTTTTTTGTCTACAAAATAATATTCGTCAGCAAGATAAAGTAATTTTTGACTAGCATTCTTTGAGTTGGCAAAAATGAATACTTGTTTACCTTGAGCTTTCCATTTACGAACAAAATTTTTATAGTCTCCATCTCCAGTAATTAAAATTAGGATGTCAGCAGATAAAGTCGAATAAAGTTCTCTTTCACAGTCAGCTATTAATTTTTTATCGACACTCTGTTTTTCTGTTGTAGGAATGTCAATACAGTCAAAACCTAGTTTGTATAAACGTTGTTCATAAACTTGATTTTCCTTTCGCCAATAGCTATATACTTTTTGGCTTAATAAGCTACCGTGTAAGTTGGCAAAAGTTTGACAATATCGAGCAAAATAAGGATTGAAACGATTAATACGAACGTTTTGATAATCCCAGTATACTGAGATAAAGGGAGGTTAATTTTTCATTTTTTTGTTCCGATAAATTTACACAACAGCATCAGAACATTAGATATCTATCACTAATAGTGCATGACTCAAAAAACTCCCATCTTTTGATAGAAACTCCCAAAAAAATAGGAGTCAATAGTGACAACTAATGTCACTCCTGACTCACTAATAATATTGGGGTATTTTTCTAGAGAAAATTTCATAAAATGAGAATCACTCAAACTAGGTAAACACTATATTAAGTGGCACTAGGTTGAGCTGATGTCTCATGGGTGGTAATGTCTATGTTCAGTTGTGTATCTTGATTTGTATTCACTTTTTAGTAAAGCTAGATAATTAATTGCTAATTATTCAGTATTTTGAATTATCTATTCAGCAAACACATATCCGTATATAAACCAAGATATAGAATCCATTTGGGAGCTACTTCAAAATAGGTGGGAAGATGAGGAGGTAATAAGTATGGGGAGATTTTTCTATATTTTTCCCCTGTTCCATTTTTCAATCTCCTAACTGCTTTGCCAAAAAACTGCACCTTATTGCCAATCTAAATGGATTCTATATAACTGAAGTTAATAGCGCTACGCATTTAATTTAGGATATTGGCAAACCTTCATAAACTTAACCAGTCAGAGATTACTTTTAACTTTTTACCTCTGTCTTGCGCGTATCGCTATAACATTACCACCTCTGAGACAGCAGCCCACAGGAGGCAATAGATACTAATATCCTATATTACCTTGATAGGATAGCAAAAACACAAAATTTTTGTCAATGGTTCTAAGATTGATTTTTTTTGTACTAACTTCATCATTTACTTAAATTTAGTCTTAAATTAACGGAATAATAATTTTACTGACTAACAGAGAAGCGATCGCTCATCAACATCTAACAACCAAATTAACTAACTATCAGTAATCAAAAACTAAATACTTACCAAAATTAATAACTAAATAGCGAAAGCTTTTAACAGGATATTTTTGATAAAATTTTCAGAAAATCTCCCACAATTAAATCCCTATTAATTGCCGTTAATATAGGTACATGAACAAAAATACATTTACTTTTTAACCTAGGTTCATCAAGATACTTTAAAACCGAATAATATAAATTCTCACAAACAAACTTTCCAGCATCATTACTAATCTCAGTTCCATCTAAACTAACCACTAACTTTGACAAATAAACAGAAGTTTTCATCACCTTTTCTCCACTATTTGCTTGAGATTCTATTGTCAGAAATTCCCGTTTTTCTGCCATCCCACAACAAACAATTATATCCGGCTGAAATTTTTCTATTTGAGAAATCACAATTTCTGGAGCAACTACTGAATCAACAGGCAACTTTCTGATAAAATTTAGAGAATAATCAGTTAATTCTTGAGCAGATATAATACCCAGTAAATCATCAGAAGAATTAGATTTATGTTCAGGTTTCCAAATATCAAAAGATGTGAGTAAAACTTTCATTTTTCTTCTTCAAACTCAGACACAATAAAAAAAAAGTCAATCCTAAAAATAATTCCAAATTATTGACTATACCAATCCTATTTGAGTCGTCTACAAAATTTGAATGGTTTTTAGGGAACAGGGAATAGGCAACAGCCAATAGTTTCAGCTTTTTGATTACCCGCAATCCATTTAGCATTGTAGCAATCCTATTTCAATTGGAATATTTTTGTGGTATTGAGGAGTCAGGAGTCAGGAGTCATAATTTTCAAGGTTTTTCCTCAATCTTAACTCTGATAAAAATTATCACAAATCATTTAGGATTGCTATATATAATATTAAAGTTACCGTAAGTATTCAGCTATTAGCTTCTGAATGTAATAACTTACCAAATTTAACTCATAACCTTCTGATTTATAACTGATAACTTTTAATTCTCCTTGGAGATTAATTTCTCCTTCTAATACTAATTAACTTTAGGGATGTCACAAACAGTTTTTAACTTTAAATGTCAAATAATTGGCTGAAACTATTGTCTGATCAAAGTTTTTAGTTAAGGAAATCTAACTTATGAGTTCTAACTTCAGTGAAACGGTATAAAATAATTAGTTAGTAACTCATAGCTAATAGCTGAATGCTGAAAAGCTAATCAACACAAAACAAGGAAAATAAACTAATGCCAACTATTGCAGTCATAGATTACGATATGGGTAATTTACACTCCGTTTGTAAAGGATTAGAAAAAGCAGGAGGAACCCCAAAAATTACAGATTCGACCATAGAAATAGAAAAAGCTGATGCAGTTATCTTACCAGGAGTAGGGTCTTTCGATCCAGCGATGCAACATTTAAGAACACGCAACTTAGAAACACCTATTAAACAAATTATTGCTTCAGGAAAACCATTTTTAGGTATATGTTTAGGCTTACAAATATTATTTGAAAGTAGTGAAGAAGGTCAAGAAGCAGGTTTAGGAATTCTTGCTGGAAAAGTACGTCGGTTTAAATCTGAACCTGGTTTAACCATTCCCCAAATGGGTTGGAATCAACTACAATTTACTCAGCCAAAACATCTTTTATGGAGTGAAATAGGTTCTCAACCCTGGGTATATTTTGTTCATTCTTATTATGTAGATCCAACAGACTCTCAGGTTACAGCAGCAACTGTTACTCACGGTAATCAAACAGTCACCGCAGCAGTAGGAAAAAATAATTTAATGGCAGTACAATTTCACCCAGAAAAATCGTCTACTATTGGGTTACAAATTTTATCAAATTTTGTTAGTAAAGTTATTCCTGAAAATTTGGCTTTAGTTAGCTAAATAATTGATAATTGATAATTGATAATTAGGGTTTTATGAACAAGTCTTTTTTCAGGGGAG
This sequence comes from Dapis hubbardiae BLCC-M172, assembly GCF_050016015.1. NCBI lineage: Bacteria > Bacillati > Cyanobacteriota > Cyanophyceae > Oscillatoriales > Microcoleaceae > Dapis > Dapis hubbardiae. Next base: position 11,232 of record NZ_JBNHEQ010000076.1, on the reverse strand, counting down.
AAAGCAGAATTAAGAATCCATAATCCAGGAGGAATGAGAATCATAGTAATTAAGTAACCAGAAAAATCTTCCCTTGATTTTCTCCCCTATGTTGATGTTGCCCAAAATCCTAGATTTTTTAACCGGAATTACCTAAGAGCCGGTACTTTATTACTACCTCCAAAAGTTGAAACCTTTATCTATTGATTTACCAACGCCCACTTATTTCTCCTACTCCCTACTCCCTACTCCCTACTCCCTATTTTGTATGAATTTAAGAATATATGGAAACCGTCAACTAAAAACTTTACCAGGAATGGCAACTCGTCCAACGTTGGCCAAGGTGCGTGAAGCCGTCTTTAATATTTGGCAAAATAATATAGATGGATGTCGATGGCTTGATATCTGTGCTGGTGTAGGTTCCATGGGTGCAGAAGCTTTATGTAGAGGAGCATCCTTAGCGATCGCCATCGAACAATATGGCCCTTCTTGTGCTATAATTCGCCAAAACTGGCAAATGGTGGCCAGCTCATCCCAGGAATTTCAGGTGTTGCGGGGAGATGTTTTGAAACGGTTAAAAGTGCTGGTAGGGCAGCAGTTTGATTTGATTTATTTTGACCCCCCATACTCTAGTGACTTATATCAACCAGTATTAGAGGCCATCGCTCAATATCAACTTCTAGCACCAACCAGCGAGTTAGCAGTGGAACATAGTCCTGAAAGATGGTCAATTAAATCAGTTCCCACCTTAGAAATTTGTCGGCAGAAAGTATATGGCAATACAGCTTTGACATTCTTTTGTTCCACCGAGGGAATAAATATAGTACCCCAATTACATATTTAATTGGTTGCCCCGCTTATATTGTTGATAGGCTGCAAAAAATAGTCCTGCCAATGTCACGAGAATCAGACCTAGTACGATTCCAGAAAGTAATGGTTCTACCACGAAGCCAACTCCTTTGATTGAAATTTTTGTTTGTTATTAATCAATACTACTATTTATTTTGAAGCTAGGGTTGACATTATCTGCTGGTCTTAAGGTTAATACCGGATAACTCCAACCTTTGAAAACAGAAATCAAAAATATAAATAATATAGTAGATGAAAATTTGGATTAAGTCTAGAGCATATTACGAGTTAATCTGTTAAAGCTTCATTATTGCTCTGCTGATTAAAGATAAAAGCATTGACAGATAAAGGTTTTAGCCTTTTTAGGTCTGAAATACCTTAGTTTTGAACTGCTTTATACTCAAAAAGTTAGGATTTTGGGCGCATAGTTGAGCCAAAAAATTACTCCCCCGCTCCCCTACTCCTCTACTCCTCTACTCCTCTACTCCTTAAAAAAGACTTTTGAGTGCAAACCCTAATTAATCCTTTGTGACTGTTCCCCCCTAAAACTTCTAGCCCATATACACATAACAACAAATTTGTAAATCTTTAACTTTCCATAAAAATCTTGCCTGGAAAAGATTAAAACTGTTAAGCTATGTTAATTGATATTAAAATTTCTTGTAAATAATTGTTGAGATATTAAAGATTTTGGATAACCAACTTGCTGACACTAAAAAAGAAACCCTACTACAGTGGATTAGCTTAGTTGGTCTAGCTGTTGTCTTGGCAATCTTATTTATAATCTTAGGAGTTAATCAGCTTCAGGTTTCTGATCCTTATAGCAAAAACGTATTATCCCTCCAGGGAGACCCAGTTAAAGGCCAAGCCATTTTTCAAATGAACTGTGCAGGTTGTCACGAATGGCCTACAGATAGTCAGGTCGGACCGAGTTTAGAAGGAATTTCCCAACATAAGTCGGACGTGGCAATTATTAAGCAAGTAGTTAGTGGCCAAACACCACCTATGCCCCAATTCCAACCCAATGAGCAAGAAATGGCCGACTTGTTAAGCTATTTAAAACAAATTTGATTTAAAAGTAAAAAAGGGTTGCCAAAATAGGTTTACCTTTGCTATATTAAAAGACGTTGCCGGTGTAGCTCAGTTGGTAGAGCACTCGACTTGTAATCGAACGGTCAGGAGTTCGAGTCTCCTCACCGGCTTCTTATATTAATCATATATTGTATATAATTCCTGGGAGCTTCTAGTAAATAAATTTATCTCAAGTAATCAGAATTATCCGGATATCATACCCCCAATAACAGAAAAAAGAAGCTGGAATAAAAGCTTTGTGTTGAGAGGTATGAAAAAATGAAACTACTTCAGAATATAGTATCAGTGGTAGTTGCTAGTATTACAGCGATCGCCTTACCCAATGTGACATTAGCTACAACCCTCAAATTTGATTTAGAGTTTGCTACATCAAATCAGAATACTTGGGGTGAGGAAAACGGTAATTTTAGTTGGGGTGGTGATAGTGGTTTGTTTGGAGTTGAGTGGGATGAGTCAATAGCAAAAAACTATTCTCTTTGTGCTAGAAAAGTTTGGGGTGTTTGTATTTTGCCAGAATTAGATGTAGGTTTTAATGCTTTTACAGAACGTAAATTAGGTTGACAAAATACTTTTAATTTAAACGGTGGTATTGTTGATGCTTTAATTCCAATTGATTTATTTTTTGAGATTCCAGATACATCTGTAAAAGCAGGAGAAATATTGACAATTCAATCGGGTTTTTCTTTTGCTGAGAATGCTAGTTTTTCGACAAAAGGTATTCATGCTGCATACAATTTAGATTTGATATTTGATGTAGCTACAGGAGTAAATGTTGAGCCTGGAAATCAACTAGATTTAGAATTTTATATTGATGAAACAATTAATCTAGTAAATCTGGATGAGGATAATGTTAATTTATAACTAGATGAAAAATTTGGAGGTTTTGATATTAGTTTACCTCAAGTTAATACAACTGGTTTTCAGTCTGAAACTTCTCTCAACAATCAACTAATTTCATCTGGAGAAGATGAATTTCTAAAAGCTGCCATAGATTTAGATGGTTTAGCTAGCCTATTATTTTGATTACCATCATTGCAAGAAAATCAAGAATTAGATTTAGGAATTTTGGGGAATCTTGGTTTCTCCTACAATCTTTTTGATCTAGAAGTAGCAATGGCTTTATCAATGTTGCAAAATTTCTCTTTAACCAGCACATTACCAGCAATATTGAAGTTAGAAGATAACACAATGATCGACTTTAATATTGGAGATGAAATTTCCTGAATTATGCCCGATAATGTAGGAGATTTTCTAGAAATAGAAGCATTTATTGATTTTAATGCCTTGTTTAGCAACTCTACCAGTTTAGGTATTGATTTTAGTCTAGATTTTCTGGCAGGGGAATTTGCTCTAGAATTACCTATAGTTGGTAATCAAAATTTAGGTCCTTTGGTTGAGGAAAGTATTGGTATTTATGATACTGCTTTTGAGTTATTTAACAACACATTTCAATTAGGTGGCTTTAATCAGGAAAAAGTTAATTTTCAAATAGAAACTGTGGCAGAAGATTTGAAGACTGAACCACAAATTAGTTTACTATCAGCAGTATTAGCTCAATCAGTAAAAAATAGTTATTTATCAAATAATAATCTTAGAGTCGAAAATACTGAAATTAGTAAAGAAGTTCGAGTACCAGAACCTAGTTCAACAATAGGTTTATTTACATTAGGAATTTTAGGAAGTGGTTTAATATTTAAAAATAAAAAGCTTAATTAGAGGTAAGCATTCAGCCATCAGCTATAAGTCTCGTAATATTATGTCCGGATAATTAGTGATAAAAAAAAATTCTCCTTTTGATACTTTCTTTCTCCCCTCTTTCCTCCTGACTCTTTCCTCCTGACTCCTCCCTTCTTATTTATAACTATTCAACCGAACATGATATAACTTATTATCTGACTTATATAAAGGAGAAATTAGTCTCCAAAGAGAATTAAAAGTTACAACTAAAGTCTACTCCTATAAGCATATAAGAGACATCTCTGGAAAATAAATAAACCTTTTAGTTATATTAGCTAAAGAAAGAAAAAGTCACCATAAAAAATCCTTTTTCCTGCCTTGAAAAAATCTATATAGCAATCCTAAATAGGTTCTGACAAATTCAAAAGTTGAAACTCCCGCCTGTTACCTTTTCCCAGTCAAGCGTTTCCTAAAAAGCAGTAATATTTTTGCCACAAATATGCGGAGGATTGCTATATCTTTTTCACGCCTAGGTCTAAGGAATTATTTATGATTTGCTGTTAACACAGTTTCGACCCAGGAGACTTGCTAACCACTTATACCATTTCTCAAAAACCTTTCTACATTTGATTGAAGTAGGGGAGTCGGGGAGTCGGGGAGTGGGGGAGAACTAAAAACAAGAATAATTAATGCTAAATTGACTCAAACTAACAAAAAAGTAATTACCTTAGTTTAATCACTTAATAACTGAATTTTTATCCAAGTATAGCATTAATGCATGGGAATTGGTATTAGATATTAAAAGGAATTAGACATGAATAAGCCTAATTCCTAACCAAAGAAAAACTTACGAAATTAATCCTTAAACAAAATTTTGTCCGTTGTTTACTGAACCAAAAGTATTTGCTTGAGCAGACTGCCAAATAAAGTCCTCATAGGAACTACCAGTATCAACTAACTGCAAGGAATGACCAACAGGAGTAGAAGAAGTTTCCGATACACCAATATAGCGTTTCTCAGTAAGCGTGAGGTAGACTTTTATATTTCTTCCAATAGTGCCTGTAGCAATAGCGCCTGTTGCCTAAAGCCTAGAATTTTGTACCTCACTCTTTTTGGGAATTGCTATATCAGTGCTAGTTAGACCATTAGCATTCAGCTCTTAGCAGTCAGCTAGCCTCCAGTGGAGGAACTGCGTTAACAGCCAAATAATGAATAATTTCTTACTCGGTTAAAGGAGCTTACTTTAAGCAGTAACTTTTAATTTTCTCTCAATTTCAAGGGTTGCTTTTACTTCATCCTCCCACTAATAGCTGATAGCTGACGGCTGAATGCTTACGTTAGACCATTAGCAGCACCACCAACAGCAGTCGTGGAAAAAGCTCCTTTTATTTGATATATTTATCATTTATAGGACTTAAGCATATAGCACAAAAGTATTAGCTTGAGATGATGAAGTCATCTCTTTTAATGACAGAAATACCTTGTGTGTATGTAAGTTCTAATTTGGTTATATTCAATTTTGGGAGTAGTTTTCTAATGTTCAAAAAAGGAATTTGGATGTTTGTCTTAATTGTGACAGTTGCAAGTTTTTGGGTAATAAATATCTATCCAACTCAAGCAGAAGAAAATAATGTTAACTATACCCTTACAGACTTAAACAATCGAGATTTTTCCTACAAAGATTTACAGGGAACCTCCTTTGCAGGTGCGACAATGTGGAATGCCAATTTCCAAGGTGCAAATCTGCAAAACACAATTCTCACTAAAGGAGATTTTTTGAGAGCTAACTTAAGAGAAGCAGACTTTACTCAGACTTTCGCAGATAGAGTTAGCTTTGATGAAACCGACTTAACCAATGCTATTTTTGCAGATGCAATGTTAATGAGTAGTACCTTCCGTAAAGCAAAGGTGACAGGAGCAGATTTTTCTGGAGCATTGGTAGACCGCTATCAGATAAAATTAATGTGTAAAACAGCTTCAGGAAAAAATCCCATTACAGGAGTAGAAACTCGCGAGAGTTTAGGTTGTTCTTGAGTTAGCATCTTAATTATGAAACAAGGGATTCGGCAACAAGCAATTCCTGGAATTATCGGGGGAGTTGGTCCCCTGGCACATATTGAATTTGAACGTCGGTTAATTGCTTTTAATGCAGAGCAAGGTGCTGTTAGCGATCGCGACTATCCGGTTTGGATTTTAATTAATGCTACTGATATTCCTGATCGAACTCAAAGCTTATTGGGAAAACTGCCAGACTGTACTCCTTGGTTAGTTAAATACGGGAAAATGTTACAAATGGCAGGGGCTAATTTTTTGGTGATTACCTGTAACACAGCTCATGGATTTTATGAAAGGGTACAACCCCAATTAGATATTCCCTGGATTCATCTGATGAATGCGACTGCAGCATTTATTAAAAGTCGTTATCCTGGGTCTCACCTGGTTGGTGTTTTAGCAACAACAGGAACATTGCAAGCAAAACTGTATCACAATAGTTTAAGTGCTTTAGGCTTAAATGTGATTGCACCACCGTTAGACTCACAACTACAACAGGATGTGATGAATGCAATTTACAATCCTGTTTGGGGAATTAAAGCAACAGGAATCGAAATTTTACCAGAACCAATTTCAATTTTAGATAATGCTATGACATGGTTAGAGGAGCAAGGAGCAGAATTAGTGATTGCTGGTTGTACAGAGATATCAGTGGTGTTGAAGAAACTCAAATGCAATGCGCTCATTGATATCGACCCCCTTGATATTCTGGCAAATCTAACCTTAGATTTAGCATTTGGTCATCAAGACATTCCCATTATTATATAGAATCCGGGTAATTAGTTATCGTATTGCGGAGGAGTCAGGAGTCGTAGGGGCGATTTCGTTTCCTGCAGAATGCTGCGCAAACCGAATGCTGTCGCAAACGCCTTTTGCTGGCGCACAACTATCCTAGGTCATGCTCCGCAAACGCACTTCGGCTGTCGCCGACATGGAAAGCGGAGCATTCCGTCAGGAAATGCGGAGCATGACAAACGGAAATCGCCCGTACAGAAGTTAGGAGTTAGGAGTTAGGAGAAATAAATGACGCAAGCTATAGTAATTATCCGGATTCTATATAACTTAAAAATGAGACGTTTTTTCCTCTGAACTGCCTCAGAGCAAGGAAGCTTTGTCTCACTCTCAAGTCAAATGACTATATTTCCTCTTTCTATAAAAAAAAATACCAGAAGGCAAATATGCAACGCCCCGGATTTTATATTACACCCTAATAATCTGCTTTTATTAATGGATAATTGATAATTACCTCTGGTTAAAATCATTCTTGATTGAATATATGAATATAAGAAAATATTATTTCTTTTTTCCCCCTTGAAAGAGGATGCTAATAAAGCTAAATTATATCATGTCTGCTCGTATCGTTTGTGTAAAAGTTGGGGAAATATTTACCTTATGTAAGGTTTTTCCTTTTCTTATTTCTTATTCCTTATTTCTTCTTTCTTCTCTCCTAGATAACTAAAGCCTTCTTCCTTACCTTCTCACTTGCAATACCGATGCTGCCGGACATGATATTATTAATTATTAATTATTCGGTAAAATTAGATTTCTAATGTTTGAGGTTCAGAGGCAAATTCTGTTGATTGTTGCGAATTAGAATCAGCGATCGCTGCTGTGGCAGCAATTCCGGTGTGAACAATCCCCAAAGTCCTGAATGGATCGATAATTGGATCAATGGCAATCAATAGTACCAGTATTGCTTCTAGTGGCAAACCCAAAGGTTGCAATACTAAATCCAACAGGGTTAAAGTTAAAATTCCTGTTGCTCCTGCTGTTGCCATACCAGCTAAAATTGAAGCGATAATAATAATTATGGAACTCGATAAATTTAATTGATTATTATAAAGTTGAACGACAAAAACAGAAGTAGTTGCAAAATAAGCAACCGGACCAAATCGACAAACTGTAATTGCTAAAGGAATGACTAAATTAACTGTTTGTCTGTCGAATTTTAGGGATTCAGTTAAAGCAGAAATAGAAGAAGGTAAGCAAGTAAAACTACTTCGAGTTGCCAAAGCTAAAATTGTCGGTTCTTTTAAACTAATCAAAACTTTCCACAAAGAACAACCCGCCTTTTGCCAAACAACAACTGTACTAACTATATAAATAATAAAAAATGATAAAATTGAAATAATTACAAAATTTTTCATAGCAGCTAAAATGCCAAAACCTGTGGTGGCTATTTGGCTAGCTAAAAGACAACACAAACCCATCGGTAAAAATAAAATTATCCAATCAATTAACTTTTTAGAACTTTTAAATACCATTTCTAAAAGATTAAATACATCCTCTTTATGAGATTCTTTTAGATATCCCATTGCTACACCAAAAACAATGGAAAAAAAAAGCGTCTCTAGAGCATTACCCTCACTTAAAGACGCAAAAATATTTTCAGGAACTAAATTAAATAAAAAAGATATTAAAGTTGTTTGTTTATCAACGACATCTTGAATAATATCAGCATTAAGAGATATCTCCAAATCTAATTCCGATTTGTTAACAATTACACCCAAAGCTGTTAAGCTTGAATCATCTAAATTGCCTCCCGGATTAGTGAATGCTGTAACGATAGCTGCAATTGTACTTACGCCAACCAATCCAATTGAAAATACAATTAAAATACGTTTGACATATTCACTAGCATCACTGCTACTTATTAGCCTACCTACACTCATAGTTATTGCCGAAAATAATAATGGTAAAACACACATTTTCAATAACTCAAGATATAGATTTCCATAAGGAGTTAAAATCAGACTAAGATTCTTTTGAAAAATTCCCAAATATAATCCCAGTAAAATCCCTGGAACAATAGACCATGGATTACGCAATACCTTGATTAATGAATAAAAATTAAATCCATTGAATCCTTTCTTTTTAATCATAATGAAAATGATAAAATTTTTTATTGAAATTTATCCAAACTAGATTTTTCTAATAACTCAGAATATTCACTCAATAAACCCTTAACCGTATAATCAGTATTGGTAATTTCTAGGTATAAATTGACAAATTCTAACAAGTGACTGCTAGACCATGGGAGAGCGATCGCTATAGGATCTTGAGTATCTTTAAGAGCAACAGTTTGAAAATTTAAAGCCACATTTGGTTGGTTTATAATAATCTTTTTTACTTCTAATTCATCCCGATAAGCTGCCAATATATCCCCTTTAATTGCACCTTGAATAATATCTTCCCAACTCGAATATTTAACAATTGTAGCTTTGGGAAATTTTTGTTTAGCAAATCCTTCATAAGAGGAACCATTAATCACTCCTATCCTTCCTTCAAAGTCTCTCAAGAATTCTACTGTCTCTTTATTTTTGGCAGCTTTAGTTAATTGTACTCGGTTAAGTAATAGCCCCTGACGCATCGTAACATAAGGATGAGAAAAAGAAATTTTTGTGGCTCTATTCAGAGTTTGACTAAGTTTAGAAATAGCTAAATCTGCTTGACCTTGAGAGACAATTTTAACTACTTCATTAAAAGTTTTAGCACTACGATTTAGTTCAAGTTCAACCCCTAAACCTTGCGCTAAACCTTGAGCAATTTTTATATCTAATCCTTCCAATTCACCCCTTTCATTTTTCACAAAAAAAGGTGAATTATCATACTCTGTCATAGCAACAATTAACTTGCCTCTGTCAAGAATTTTTTGTATTTCCGGTGAGAGTAAATTTACTGAAAAAGAATCTTGAGGAAAACTATCAGTATTTCCTGCAATTAAATTCCAGGTTTCCGGATCGACTATTCCTGTTGCTGTCAATCCTAAACTAATCTGAAAATTATAAACTGCTACCCCTGTTTCTTCACCGTAAACTCCATCTATAGCTCCAAGATAGTAACCTTTTTGCTTTAATTTAGTTTGTAACTTAATAACATCATATTCTTGACTTTTTTCAGTTAATTGTGAATCTGAAGGGTTAGTACCCTGGAGTTTTTCTATATTTCTAATTTGATCAATTTTTTCTGTTTGTTTGTGGTCAAAAGAATTTGCAGAATATACTATTCTGATATAACTTGTCAGAAGAATAACAATTCCGAAAACAACCAGGGTAAATTTTATAATGAGATGTTTTTTTTTAAATAATTCATCCATTAGTATCGTTTGCCTCAATGGACTAGCGTGGGTTTCCAGAGATTATATCTGATATCATAAAGAACTGAGATTGTCAATTGTTCAGATAAAACTTTTGAAATTATTCAGATAATCGCCACCAATAGATTATACTAAATTGGGAGATTTATAATATCTTTCATTTAATGATGAGAGTAAGACAAAAGGCGTAGTTAAAACGATTGAAGAAACTACCTTTTTAACGGAGGATTTCGTATTAGCTACATTTATAGGTCATAGCCACAAAAAAAGACTCCTCTTTTAGAGAAACCTAGACTTAACTTACAATAAATAATTAAATAAACTCCCTGAAGAATTAATTTTTTATTGAGCTATGAAGTAGATACATAATACCCGCAGGTATTTCCGTAAGTTTATATCAAGATTTGGTAAAGATAGTTAGCAGTTTAATGAAGTCTTGGTCAAAGCACAGGATATTTATGGCCATTGGATGAGAATTAAGGTTTATAGGGTATATTTCTCATTGCAATATATTAAATCAGTAATCTCCACCAAAAGATTTACCAAATCATAAATCATAGTTAGAGAGCAAAAAAATAGCCCCCTCTTCTAGAGGAAGCCTAAACTAATTTACAACACACACAAACCAATACAATAAATAATTAAATAAATTTTCTGAAGACTTAATTTTTTTATTTATTTATCTATACTTCATATATTAGCAAGTATTTGAGTAATTTTATATAAAGATTCAGTAAAGATACTCAGTAATTTGATGAAGTTTTGGTAAAGCCACATTCAATAATTGATAATTGATAATTGATAATTGATAATTGATAATTAATAATTACCTCTTCCTTTTAGGGAGAGGATTGAATAAAAGGAATATTTTTTTTGTTTCTCCTTGAAAGGAGAGGCTTTATACCTTGATTTTTCGGTAAATACCTCAAATTATAATAGTTAGAGACCAAAAAAAATAGCTCCCTCTTCTAGAGGAAGCCTAAACTAATTTACAACACACACAAACCAATACAATAAATAATTAAATAAATTTTCTGAAGACTTAATTTTTTTATTTATTTATCTATACTTCATATATTAGCAAGTATTTGAGTAATTTTATATAAAGATTCAGTAAAGATACTCAGTAATTTGATAAATTTTTAGTAAAGCCAGACGAAATACCTTAAATTATAATAGTTAGAGACAAAAAAATAGCTCCCTCTTCTAGAGGAAGCCTGAACTAATTTACAACACACAAATCAATACAATAAATAATTAAATAAATTCTTTGAAGCAATAATTGTTTTATTTATCTATACAAAAATCATAGCAGGTATTTCCGTAATTTTATATAAATATTTGATAAAGATAGTCAGTAGTTTGATGAAGTTTTGGTAAAGTTACAGCAAATTCCTCAAATTATAATAGTTAGAGACCAAAAAAAATAGCTCCCTCTTCTAGAGGAAGCCTAAACTAATTTACAACACACACAAACCAATACAATA
>NZ_JBNHEQ010000075.1:0-14146 GCF_050016015.1 Dapis hubbardiae BLCC-M172 | reverse complement strand
ACTAAAGCAGGTCACGGAGCCGGAAAACCTACTACGAAAATAATTGAAGAAATTACAGATGAATTTGCTTTTTTGCTGAGAAACTTTGAGATAGAATTACCTGAAAATTTTGGTAATTAAGGAATGAGGATTTCTTAACTCAATCCAATAAAAATTTAGACTGTGCAAGTAACTGACACACCCTAAAACTTACTTATTAGACTCCACAAATACCCCTTTCTTGGTTCCAATTATTATCAACTGCTACTGATACTTCCGAACCAGGTTTGACATTACCTCCTGATGTATCGATAAGAACTACATCTGCAGCTCCCAAGTAACCACCTCGGTAAATTGGTTGACCTTGCTCATTGACAGTATCGTAGGTTAATTCCGAGACTACAGGGGGTAAATCTGGAGAACGATCAAACCGGACTTCAGTAAACAATCCATCTACATAGGTTGCTGTATAAGGATTACCACCAGCATCCAGTCCATCACAGTATAGGACCATTGCTGCATGGGCGAAAGGTACTGGTATAAAAATTGTGCCAAGCAACAGTAAAACAAATGTTGCTACTAATGCAACTACTAACTTAGATATTTGTTGTGATAAGTTATACCACACACTGCTGAAAAACTCAGTCATAAAACTTTTCATGTTTTTCCTTGTTGAAGAATTCAATAAATAGTAAGTCTTGATAAGAATATCAAAAAATTACCCTTCCTCAAAAAAATAATTTATCTAAATTTATAGTTAGTTAATTAAACCAAAATTTTGTTTGGGAAAAAGCTGGCTGTATTTTCATTAATTGATAATTGATAATTCCCTCTCCCTTTTAGGGAGAGGATTGACGAATAAGGAAAAGATTTATTTCTCTTGGTCGATTAGATATGGCGTTAAAGGAGTGGCTCTGTTAAGAGCAGGAAACCCGCTCTTGCAGAGCCGCGTTTCATGTCGCTCCGCGAAACGCTTTTTCGTATAGGGAATGCTCCGCAAACATGTCGCGTAGCGTTAACGCGCGTTGTGCGGAACGCTAAACGCCATCTATCGACCGCTTTTTCCCCTTGAAAGGGGAGGCTTCAAGGCGTGAATTATCTAATTATCTAATTATTTAATTATTTAATTATTTAATTATTAATTATTTCGGTAAATAATACTCAAGCCCAATTTTTCTCATCTAATTGTCAAAAGCTAAATAACTTAGACCAAATCTTAAAACTATTGCTATCTCTTCCTGATATTAGGTCGGAAGGAGTATGGTTAGACCGAATAATATATCTTTGCTATTTGACTAGAATCGTTAAAAAAATTTCTTAACCTTACTTATTACTTAATAACTGAAGTATTGAGCAAGGTTTTGCATTATTTTGGGGAATTCGTATTATTCTTGAGACTTAAATCTTACCTGAAAAAGATTTACGCAAAAGTAACTTTCGGGGTTGCCCAAATAGTAGAGAGCCAAAAGTCCACTCAACTTCTTGTAATCTGTAACCAGCTTTATCATAAAGTCTCCGGGCACTATGATTATTTTCTAATACATGAAGGTATAAGTCACAAAACCCCCATTCTAACACCCTATGCTCACAAAAATTTAATAACTGTTGAGCAATTCCCAATCCTCGATAATCAGCATCAACAGCCAAATTTGACAAATAAACATACTCAAAATCATCTAACTGCCAAGGATTGAGGGATAAAAGTCCATTCTGCTGAAGCGATAAAACTACGTTTCGCTGAAGCGATCGTACACTAATTTCCACAGTTCCCACCAAATCCTGGCCTTCAATACCAGATAAATCCTCAGTAGACTTAGTATCTTTCAGAACCATAGCAACAATACATAAATAATGCTCACCTTTAGAACGGATACGATTTCGTAAATCTTCGTAAATACTTAGTCGTAAAAAAGGATAAACATAGCTCATCATTCCTTCACGAGAATGAAAACTATTAGTCAAGACTTCGGAAATACTCTTGATATCCTGTGGTTTAGCAATGCGGATTGAAAAGTCAAATTGATCGGATTTTCCGATTTGACGTTTAACAGAGTTTGAGGAAAAAAAGAAAGGGTTCACAATACACTCACAAGCTATATCTATATAAATATTTATAATGAAGTACCCAATGCAATTCATTTTGGGAGATGTCAACAAACATTATTTATCAAGGGGTTTGCTTCCTCATTTATTACAAATTAATTACCTCTACTAAGTTAGATCATTCCTGCTTAATTAGCAATAAAAAAACTTTCTATTCCTCCCGATATATTTTTTCCTCCTGAATTCTAACTCCTCCATAATTATTTATAAGTGTTCATCCGGACATGATATTAGAACCCAGTTTAATATAGCGTTTCCCAAGCTTATGAGGTACAGTTATATTTTTGTCTTTTTGTTCCCAGTTAAGTGTTCCCTCAAACCTAAAATTTTGTACCTCACGCTTTTTGGGGATTGCTATATTACATTTCATTCAGAGACTCTAAAACAATTTTCTGAAACAAAATGACTTAAATTGACCTTCAATGATATCTGTGAATGTTAGGAATTATTTTACCTATATTAAAAAACTGAATTAATGAATCGCAGACTAGAAAATTCTCGGAATAATTTTTTATTTATTTTTATGTTTACACTTCAAATTGAGATATTTACCGAATTATTAATTATTAATAATTAATAATTAAATAATTCTGGTTTAAAGCCTCCCCTTGGATAGGGGAAAAAAGCGGTCGTTTGCGCAGCATTCCGTCAGGATGGGATGGCGTTAGCGAAGCGGGTCCGTAGGAGCGGGTCTCCCGCTCTTAACAGAGCCACTTTGTTAACGCCATATCCAATCGACCAAGAGAAGAAATAATATTTCCTCATCTTCAATTCCCGTAAGATTTTAACCAGAGGTAATTATCAATTATCAATTATCAATTAATGAAATACCCCTTAGAAAAAGTTGTAAAAAGCGGTATCTAGATTTTTTTAAATAATTGCCATCACTTTTATTGAAAAATAAATGTTAGCTATTATTGACTAAAAAATTTTTAAGACTCTAGAAAAGAGCAATTGTAAACTGAGAGAATTTAATGGTAAAGCTGACTATATACAGATACTCTTTCAAGACAAACGACAAAAAAAGTTAAGTAAGTCAACTTAATTAAGATAAGAACTAGCAGACTTTTGTCTAACAATTTTCTTGATTTTTGCGTAGCATTCTGGAGAAAAAGAAACTTCAAAAAGTTGATTTGGAAAAAAAAGTGGTTTGGAATAGTAGTTATTATGTGTCTAGATGTGATGGTTTACTATTGAGAAATTGAAGGAATAAACTGAATACCAAGAACCTTCTAATCGATCCTGCAAATCAGTATTTTCATAGGACTCCTCTTCTATTGTGTCGCTTTTCATGTTAGTAATAGTAGAAAATCGACCTGACAATGCAGATATTCTGCTAAAATTTTAAGATTAAAGCCTAGACAAAGATAAATCTTAATTTTTGCACGGAAACTGGTTAAGATTAACAAATTATCTTAAGAAGTTCTCCGACAGGTTTTAGTATAATAAATTAAGGGGGTAGTTGAGAACAAAAAAAAAGGCCACTGATAATTGACTATATGCGAGAAGAGTAATATGGCGATAAAGATTAAAAATTCATAAAAGATAGGAAATTTGGGTGGATTTTGTTACAAATGTAAACAGTTTTTGTTCTAAATTCAAAAAAATATTAGAAAATCTTCAAGAATTAAATCTTGGGAATAAATACTCATGTATAGATATTATGAACTTAATAGACTGAAGTTTTAACAGCCTTCGGCTGGGAGTCAGTAGAATTTTTTGGGCGCAGGCTCCGAGGAGCTGGCTCCTGGGTAGAAGCCTTATGAGGTATCAATCCCCACCGTCACCCGCGGTGTCTGCAATTCCTTGGAGTTTGAATCCTCTCATATTGATTCTTTCTCCTGACTCCTTCTTCAATAACAACTATTACCATTGAAGTAGCCTTTTTCACTAGGGCAAATACCAAAGTGAAGTTAAGAGGCTTCTTGATTGATTAATAGTATAAAAGGCCATCCTTAAATCGGTCTCGAAGCAGAATGGAGTTATATCCATCTGTGCCCAAATCAGCATAATTCATCATAACTGCCCTGAAAGCACGGAGAGCGGTGCATGAGTTTGAGACAAAGAAAACCTAAACCGAAAATTTTGGTTGTCGATGACGAACCAGATAATTTAGACCTTCTTTACCGCACCTTTTTCCGAGACTACAAGGTGCTGCGAGCCGAAAGTGGGCCAGAAGCACTAGAAATTCTGGAAAAATCTGGGGTAGTCGCTGTAATTATTTCAGATCAGCGAATGCCCAAAATGAGTGGTACAGAATTCTTAAGTCTTACTGCTGACAAATATCCTGATACTATTAGGATTATTTTAACTGGCTATACAGATGTAGAAGACTTAGTAGAAGCCATCAACTCTGGTAAAGTCTTTAAATATCTGACTAAACCTTGGAATGCTGAGGAACTCAAAGCATTAGTCAAGCAGGGAGTTGATACCCACAATGTCCTCAAATCCCACACTGACGAACTACGTCGTGCCCTTCAGCAAGAATCTCTCCTATACGCAGTTACTAATACTATTCGCTCTGCGCCAAATTATCGGCAGATGCTTCAAAGGATAGTAGAAAGTATTGGTCAAATGTTTGAAGTGAGTTTGGCGATCTGTTGTCCTTTTCAAGATATTCATGGAGGAGACGAATGGTTTGTTGTGTATCAGAATCAAGAACATAACTCTGAACAATCAACCAACAATTATCCCCCTAAAATACCAGAAGAAATTTGGCCTCATATTATCTGGGAAACAGATACTGTAGAAATCATTTCAGATATCCAAAATCATGAAAGGCTCAAGGGAGAGACTGTAGAACTTCAACAACGCCGACAAGCTTACCTAGCAGCAGATATCTGTTCTAGTCTGATTGTGCCTCTATTTTCCCGATTAGACTTAATTGCAGTTTTAGCACTGCACCAGTGTGGAGAATACCGCCACTGGCAAGATCATGAAGTTCAACTATTAATTACAGTTGCCGATCAAGCTGCTCTAGCTCTATCTCAAGCTCGTGCTTATGAACAACTGAGAAGTCTTGCCCAACGAGAAAGTCTGGTCAATACCATCACGACTGTGATTCGCTCTAGTCTTAACCCTAAAGATATTTTTGCTGCCATCACTCAGCAGTTAGGACAAGCATTGCAAGTAGATGGTTGCGTTCTCTCGTTGTGGACAGAAACTGATGAATATGTTCACTGTGTCGGGTTATATGATGCTCAAGCTCAATCATCAGTTAGTGCTACTGAAGCTGAACCTCTACCAGATGAATCTGTAGTTGGGGCAGAAATTTCTAATGATGACAACTTATTGAGTCCAATGAACTTACCTCAGTCAGTTGTTCCCATTAGCAGTAATCCTGTTTTAATAGAATTGCTAAAAACTAAAAAAACGGTGGCACTGAGCGATCTAAATAAATATCGAGAATTTAATGAAGATGAACTTCCCTTACGCTTTAATGCTCGTGCTTTGATGGTTGTACCCCTTACTGTTGATGGTGAAATTATTGGCAGTATTTCTCTACGCCACAATTCTTTTGAACGCCAATGGGAAACTTCAGAAATTGAACTAGCTGAGGCAGTAGCTTCCCAAGCGGCGATCGCTGTTCAACAATCCCGTCTTTATCAAACCACCAGAGAACAAGCAGAAAGACTGATTGAAGCAGACCGCCTCAAAACAGAATTTTTCCAGAATATATCCCATGAGTTTCGTACTCCTCTGACTCTAATGATCGGATTATTAGAGGAGGCAGTGAACTACAAACAAGATTTACCTCTAGAACCTGCTACGATCGCTCTGCGTAATTCCCGTCGTCTATTAAGATTAGTTAATCAATTACTAGATTTGCAAAGACTTGATGCAGGACGAATGCAGCCTTGTTTTCGCCCCTGTAGTCTTGTGGATCTTTGTCATAATATTGTTGAGTCATTTGCTCCCTACTGCCAGAAAAAAGAAATAAACCTAGTTACAAACTTTAGTGATGATGATTGCCCACCAGTATATTTAGATATAGAAAAATTTGATAAAGTTATCTACAATTTGCTCTCAAATGCTATGAAATTTACTCCTGCTGGAGGTAGTATTACGATTTCAATTGAGTCTGCTGGAAAAGGTTGTTTATTACAGGTAGAAGATACTGGCATTGGCATTCGTCAAGAACAAATTCCCTTTTTATTTGAAAGATTTCGGCAAGCAGAAGGTTCAGCAAATCGTTCTTATGAAGGCAGCGGTTTAGGTTTGGCTTTAGTCAAAGAATTAATAGAACTTCATGGTGGTCAAATAACTGTAGAATCAGTTTATGGTAAAGGTACTACTTTTCAAGTTTTGTTGCCAACAGGAAGTACCCATTTACCTGTATCACAAGTATCAGAAATACCTGCCGAATTTGATGCTACTAAGTTAGCTGTTGAGTTGGCGGATGTGGAAGCAGAGTTAGAAGAAGCGGAGGAGTTACAAGCTGTAGACCAACAAGAAAATATTAGTACAGTTAATTCTGGTGATATGGGAGTAGGGACTATTTTGGTGGTAGATGATAATCCAGATTTGAGAAGCTATGTGTCAAGAATTCTGCGAAAATCTAATTTGAATGTGGTGTTAGCTAGGGATGGAGCTGAAGGATTTGAAGTTGCAAAAATTCATCATCCTCATGTAATCATAACGGATTTAATGATGCCAGTTGTGTCTGGTTTGGATTTAATTAAAATGATTAGAGAAGAACAACAATTGCGTGGTACGCCAATTATTTTGTTAACTGCTAAAGCAGATGAAGATACTAGAATTGAAGGTGTGGAAAGAGGGGCAGATGCTTATTTATCAAAACCGTTTAATGATAGAGAATTGTTAGCAGAAGTAAGAAATTTGTTGGTTTTGAAAGAGAATGAGCGACAGGTACAAAAGTTGAATTCTTACTTAACCGAATCAGTTTTAAGGCGGTTTTTACCACCGGAAATGGTGCAACGAGCAGCACAAGGAGAATTAGCTTTAGATTTGACACCAGAACCAAGGTTAGTTACAGTTTTATTTAGTGATATTGTGGGTTTTACTCGGATGTCAAATATTTTGCAGTCGTCTCGTATCGCAGAATTATTAAATGAATATTTGGCAGAAATGACAAGAGCTATTTTTGCTAATGGTGGTACTGTGGATAAATTTGTGGGGGATGCTGTGATGGCAATTTATGGCTCACCTGAAGAGTTGACTGCACAGGAGCAAGTACGAAGGGCAGTAGCTTCAGCTCAGGCAATGTTGAAAGCTTTGGATAAGTTGAATGAGCGCTGGCAAAGTCTGGGGTTAATTGGAGAGAATGGGGTGCCTCCCGTGAGGTTTCGTTGTGGAATTCATCAGGGAAATGCTGTAGTGGGGATGTTTGGTGGTCCAGAGCGGTCTGATTATACAGCTATTGGTCCATCTGTAAATATTGCAGCCCGTTTACAGGAGGCAGCAGAGCCAAATACAATTTTGGTATCCGCAACAGTGGCCCAATATCTGGATAGTCGGATGGTGAGGAACTACGGAGCTTTAAAGCTAAAAGGCATAGATGAAGATATTTTGGGCTTTGTGGTAAGTCGAAGTCCCATAAGTTAACCTTGATAAGGCCAAAATATTTTTTTTCTGATTTAGTTGCAATTTTGAGAAACTGTGCTATATTAAATAAATGGATGCGGGTATAGTTTAGTGGTAAAACCTTAGCCTTCCAAGCTAATGATGGGGGTTCGATTCCCCCTACCCGCTTTTACCTAAATATGTGGATGGATCTGATACTCTTCTTTCCTCAAAAGCTTCAAACTTACAGCGCTTTTCAGTTGAGTAAACCACAAAACTGCTGTAGGAGTCAGGAGTCGTAGGGGCGAATGGCCATTACCCCGTACAGGAGTCCAAGGCTAGTATTAAAAGTTCTAGCTCCTCAACTTGCGACATCAACAAATATTCCATCATGCCCCCCGGTGCAGATTGACTGTGGTCTATCAAGCATGAAAACTGCTATAAGAAACTATCAAATTCAAGTTCATTTATCCATCCTCTTCGGGAAGCGACTCCTCTGAAGCATAAAACTCAGCTAAGATACTACGAATTTCATTAGGACTAATATCTTCTTGCTCCGTTTTAGAGTAAATTGTTAATAGAAGTACGCTAGTTTCTGACTCAACTTGATAGATAAGTCGATAACCAGCGCTTTTCCCTTTTTGAATGTTGCTATTTTTAACTCTTACTTTTAAGATGAAAAATTCTTCACCTATTCCGGTGAGGCGATGGCTGCGCCACGGGCTGTTGCCCTACGCCCAGAAAATTACCTCTTTGTATTTCTTCAATAACTGGTTGAGTATCTAACCGGATACGACGATATTTTTTGGAGAGTTTACGCAAATTTCTTTTATATTCTGGTGTTAAGTCAATCTCAACTATAGGAGTATTATTCGACATCTATTCCCTCCCACATTTCAGAAAGGGGAATGCGTTGTCCAGATTTTGCTTCTTGCAATGCTCTTCTGAGACTAGCTTTTATTTCTGCGACGGGAGTATCGTCTGGATCGGCTTCATTTTCTTCTGTTACTTCGGGAAAAGTAGGATAACTCGCACTTTTACTGGGGTTGAATTTTCAATGGGTTGGTCTAGAAATAATTGCCCTTTTTAATCCAGAGTTCCTGTTGTTTCAATGGCTTTCATTTGTTTTTTTATGATAGTAGTTTGGGTATATTATATTATAGTTTATAGGCAAAATTAAAATAACTCAATATGTCTCGAAAAGATACCTATCATTATCTGGTTAAATCTGCTTTAATCGGAGAAGGGTGGAAGATTTCTCACGATCCTTATGTTCTTAAATCCGATCCTAAACTTTCTATTGATTTAGGTGCTGAAAGAATTATTGCTGCTGAAAAAAATTGTGATAAAATAGCCGTATAAGTCAAGAGTTTTATTACAGATTCCCAAGTAACAGAACTGGAAAAAGCTATTGGTAATTTCAGTTATCAGTTATCAGTTATCAGTTATCAGTACCTCCTGTTGAATCAGATAGAAAACTTTATACCAATTACCAAAAGTAATGTTGTACTTAGATGATACTTCAATTATTAAGTAATTAACACAGAGATAAAAACTTTTTCGATAATTATTCTTATGTTTATCTCTCCCCTACTCCCCTACTCCCCTACTCAAGAATCGGAGTCAGATTTACAATGAATAATACAATAGATTTTTACAGGCAATGTGTGAAAAAAATTCTCTGTGAATATGAATATCTCAAGGATGAAGATTCGCAAATTGAGTTAATTTTTGATGATGAAAGAATGCGTTATCTGGTTTTGTGGGTGGGATGGTACAAATATAAGCGTATTCATCAATGTGCTGTGCATATTGATATTGTTGGGGATAGTATTATTATTCAATGTAATGATACGGAAGAATCAATAGTAGAAAAGTTGGTAGAAATGGGAATTTCTCAGGAGAATATTAGTTTGAATTTTATACATCCTCAACATCAAAATTATTTGGAAATAGCTACTTAATTTTATCCTCTGAAGAAAAGGCGATCGCCTCCGAAAATTAATTTACTGTCATTGCGAGGGGGGTGGGGAAAGCAAGAGTTTTGGTTACTCCCCATACGCTCCCCCGTGGCAATCTCTAGTCTAACAGTTAAGCTAAAGAGATTGCTTCGACTAAGTTAATTGCTTTCCCAGAAGCTTAACTGTTTTACTCACCGTCTCGCAATGACAGAGAGGTTGTCATTGCGAGGGGGGTGGGAAAAGCAAGGGTTTTGGTTACTCCCGATACGCCCCCCGTGGCAATCTCTAGCCTACTTAACTTCCTCTTGACACACTTTTACTCTGTTTCTTGGGGGCGGGTATTTCGTTATATCCAATCAAGAACGTTTTTAACAAGAGGTAATTATCAATTATCAATTATCAATTATCAATTGTTCTGCATCTCTATCTATCTCCTCAGTATCTGGATTTAGATCAATATCTGGCTCCCATGTTTGAGCTTGCTTCAATAGAGTAATACCTAACTCAACTCTCTGATTTTCTCTTATTAATTTCCTACCTATTCGTAACAGATTTGTTGCTGCATTTAAACTGAAGTTAGAGTCAAGTTTTACTGCTTGTTGAAACTGAGAAACTGCTTCCTCAAGCTTTCCCTCTGCTGCTAATTTCTCACCTTTTAAAAAGAATGCTGTGGCTGAAGGCTCTATTTCACCGCAAAGATGTCGTTCTTTTTCTTCTAAGTTAGGGTTATTTTTCAGGTAGTCGCTCATCCACTTGCAAGCGTTGTCTATTAGCTCATCTCGGTTAAAATTCCACAGTTTGATAGTACCGTCCCCACTCCCCGAAGCAATCAATAATTCCTCAGCCAAATTTTCCCAAGGATTCGGATGAGGAAAACCAGGACGAATTTTCACCACAAAACGAGGTAAAATTTTCGTCTTTTGAGCCAACAATTGAGGAATTAAACCAGCAGCAACCAAAGAAGATTTCCCACTACCCGAAGCACCAATCACAGCAACTAAATTTTTACTTTCCAGCTTTGACAATAAAGAATTAGTCAACACTTTCCTGCCAAAAAATATCTCAGTATCATTTTCAGTAAAAGCACTCAATCCTTTATAGGGAGAACTCTGAATTTTTCCTCCCAACTCCAACCAACGGGGAGGAATTTCCGCAGGATTTTGACATAAAACAGGCAACCAACTCACACAAGGAAAATCCTTTTCTAATATTTGTAACCTTTGCCGACTCTCCCGCAAAGAACTATATAAAGATAAACCTTGAGTATAATTTTCCAGAAAAAATTGGAGAAACTTCGGAGCAATAGCCACAGGTAAATTTTCCCGCATCACAATAATTTGCGGTAAATGTAAATCCTCACCTTCTGCTAATTGATAAGCCAAACCCAAACCATCACAACAATTAAAAATCGCCAACTTTAAACCAGACTTAACAGCTTGTAAAAGATGATTTTTTATTTCAGAAATAGTCAACTTATCTTCAGCATTAATTTGAATCGTACCAATACTGCCATTATCTTTAGTTTTGCCATGACCAGCAAAAAACAAAATATCCCAAGATTCTTGCCACAAAGGTTCATCTAATTCTGAGCGTTGAGGTTCTATTAACCAACAAATTTCTGCATCAGGAATTAATTGTCGAATCACCTTTTTATCAGCATCAGTTCCGACATTATCTCCCAAAATAACTAAAATTTTTATCTTGTCTTGTTTGTCTGATTTTATTGTTGTATTAACTCGTTGAAAATTAGGAGAAGCGATAGAAATTTCAGCCTTCGGAAAATCCTTCAATAAATCCCATTCATGCCAAGGCAAACGTCGCAACCAATGATTTTCAGTTGCCAATAAAATTCTCGTACTTTCCGACTTATCCAAATTATTCCGAAGCAAAATTTCTATCGGTTGAAAATCGGGGGAACGTAACCAAATATTGAAAGTTTTCGCTAATAAATTAGCTGCCTTTTTACAAGCTTTAAAAGCATCATTTTTATCCCGATCCGAAAAATTAGTCAAACCAGGTTTAATTCTTATACGGTTAGAAAAAAAGAACTCTAAATTTAGATATAAACTTTGCCAATAACGATACTGCTCCAAAATTTCCGAATGTGAAGGTAAATGTGCTGACTTGCTAGCCATGGCTAACAATGGTTCATTATTTATCGAATCTACATCCTGGGAAATTTCACACCGCACCGAAAAACCCCGTGGAAATTCACCATCAATATTGAGAGTAACTAACTTTCCCATAACAACTCCTATTAATTTTAAAATTATATTATTGTAGGTTGGGTAGAGCGACAGCGAAACCCAACAAATACACACCAAAATAAGAAACCGGGTTTATTTTATTGATTACTTTTAAACCAGGAATTTTCGTCGATAAACCCGGTTTCTGGGTAAGTGCTAATCAAGTCAAATTTATTTAATGAAACATCATAGCAATCGTAAATAATTTGTGAAAAAACTGTAGGGGTTTGGTCTCCAAATCCCTTGGGTTTCGGTTTGGAAACCAAACCCCTACGATAAAATATTACAACCTATTACTATAGTAGTAGTTGGGTTTCGTACCTCAACCCAACCTACTAATTTAACAATTTCTAGTTAACAGAAAAATCAGAAAATTGTCGTACAAAAGGCGAACGAAAAGCCAAAACAATATCATGTCGGGACTTTTTACCTAAAACCAATACTTTCAGTGCTTCATATACTAACTTTTCTATCAAGGTTCTAGCAGTAGCAAGCAAGAATGAAGGCTTAGAGTCTTTTATGCGTGTACTTTACACTGTTTTAGAATTCTATCAATAATACATTCCCTCAAAGAGAACGAGAATGGTGTACTGCCACCTTGCCACCTTTTAGATGTAAGGATTGATGTATATAGGTTTTAATCCATATATCTATTACTGCCACCTTTTTATTCTTTATAGTCTGTAAGTCTTTACGTATATAGTTTTGACCTGATTTGTTATCTTTACTGCCACCTTACTGCCATCTACTGCCATCTTTGATTTTTTTAAGGGTAGAAAAAAGTATCCGCAGCGGTATGAAGAAGTAGTATTACAAAAATAATATTTTTTTGTTTTACTTTTTTTGAGATAATTATTATGATTTATTGTGTTTAACTGCTGATTTTTTTATTCAACAAAAAGTCCGTCAAGATGGTTTTTGGTTTTTACAAACTGAGATAGAGTTGATGCGAAAAGATTGAGGCTAGTCAGAGAAATCTAACTAGCCTCAATCTTTTTTTGGTTGGATTGTGAAAGATTTTTCGCAGTTCAATTTAAGGAAAAGATTTACTTTGCTTTCGGGGAAGGTTTAAACCTTCAATAGTGACTCTACTACACCTAAAAAGACCTGGATTGTGAAAGATTTTCTTTACTTGCTTTCCTTGAAGGTTTAAACCTTCAAGAGTGACTCTACTACACCTAAATACATCTGGATTGCCAAAAAACCCAACCTAATCACCTAGTTTTAATGGCGGTCTAAAAAAAAGGGCTATTACCATCTAGTGGAAAGGGTTTCGGACTCCTCCACCTTGTCTGTTTTATGTATATAAATAGGGGGAGGTGTCTCTTGCTGAATACCTTGCTCTATCTGAGTTTGGGTATCCCCATCTCTTAAAGCTAGTTTTTTTTGGTATGAGCGATCGCTCCTACTCAGTTTCTACTAGCTCTAATTCATCACTATAAAAAGCTTTCTCTTCACCATCAAAGCTGACTTTGACTTGATTACCTGCTAGTTCTGTTAGTAGCTCCCCTACCTTGCCCTTGTATGTTTTGTGGTGCTTTCTTGGTTTGACGACTTTGACTTGTTGTGGGGCGTGGTGGCCGTTAGTTTCTTCATGGCCTTCTTCTTCAGCAAGATAAGAACCATTACTATCATCGCTCTGGCTTGCTATTGGCAAGGTGATTTCTGGCCTTTGTTTCAAGGTCTCTATCAAACTACTTACAACCCAATCCTGCATGGTCATGCCATCAAAAGTTGCTGCCAGTTTTACAGATTGATGTAGTTCTGGTGACATATAGACGGAAATAATTTTGCTCCCATCGCGTTTTCTTCTGGGCATGGTATGGGCTGACTGTACTGTATTATCCATAAATTTTACTCCATTATATCCCCATAGTAAAAAAAATTTGTACAGTTTGTTATCACTGAACAGTATGTACTGTACTAGCCTTTGCACACAATAAGTACAGTACATACTGTAAAAATACCTTGACAATCAATAATATGTACTGTACTATAGTAACTATAGAGTAAGTACAGTACATACTGTGAAACAAAAAAAATACTTTTATAAGCAACAGAGAGAAAGTAGGTGAAAGACGCGAAGTCCGGTAAACCGCAGCTAGTACCTCGACCGACTTATAAAAACAGTCCATCAAGTATTTTTCTTGTTACCTGTAGCGAAGTTTAGGATGCAACCCTGATGTAGCCGTACTTTTGGCAGTAAATCATGCAGGCTCTCTCACAACTTTTCCTACAATTCCCAAGAAAACTTACTTTCCAAAGCTGACTAAATCAGCTTAATTTTTACCCTTAGCAGTTTACCTGGTAATCGTAAATCCAGTGAAACTAGAT
>NZ_JBNHEQ010000074.1:0-12012 GCF_050016015.1 Dapis hubbardiae BLCC-M172 | reverse complement strand
TTCTTTGGTTGAGAATGGGACTGCAAAGGATACTTTTGGGTTGTTGTTCGAGCAAATATGGGTCAGTGGTGAAGTTATTGTCTTGTTCCAAGTTGTTAATGATTAAGGTCTTTTGCGTCCGTTTGATAGTATTAATAATTGTATAGGGTAGGTTTTCGGTTTGCTCTTGGGAAATAGTGCTTGTGTGACAAGTTTCGTAATTGTATTGAGTGATTATTTCCCAATTATCAGAGTTATTTAACAATAAGACTCCTTTGTTAGCTCCTGCATTCTCAATTAGAATCTGCATTAATTTAGATACCAAGACATTGAATTCAATTTCTCCAGAAATAGCCTGGGATGCTTTGATAGTAGAAGCCAAATCGAAGATGGAAGTATTGCTGCTAACAGTGCTGAGAGATGGGGAGGAACTAGGAAAATCTGTTTGAGTAGAAACAGACTGAGGAGATTTTTGGAGGATAGGGATGAGGAATTGGGGATAAGTTTGTTCAAGTTGCTCAGTCTTAGCTTTAGCTCCCCATTGAGCATAGCAACTGTAAGCTGACTGCATATATCCGACTGCAAATTTCTCCTTACCCCAGTCTAGGTAAAATTTTGCTGCCAGTTCATTGGCTAAAGCTTCTTCTTGGATATATTCGTTAGCTTGAGCTTCTACTATAGCACGATCGTATAGGTCAATTGCTTCTAGTTTTTGCCCTAGACACCGATATCGTTCTGCCTCAACTAAAAGATATTTATGTAAAAAGTTTTCCGAACAACTATCTGACCAAATCTTGAGCTGCTGCTGATTTGATTCAATTTGCTGCCAAGCTTTGCTCTGTTCTTCGGCAGACATACCAGAATACATATTAAGTAAAATCAAAGAACTATAATAATAGTAAGAACCAGAAGTCGTGAAGCCTTTGATATAACTAATAATCTCTTCTGCTTTTCTTGTGTAATTTAAACCAACCTCAAAGTTTTCTGTTATACAGGAAAGGTGCATTCTCAGAATGTAATAGATACAAACTGAAAACCAGATTTGGGATGCTTCTACAGTAGTGATCGTTTTTTCAGCTTTTTCTGCCTCTTGGTCTAGGCAGAGTTGGGTGACAAAAATTTGGGCTGCGCCAAGTGCTACTTGCACAAGCTCATTCTGGATTTTATCTGCCACCAACATATATTTTTCTATATCTAGGCCAACTGCTGCTAAATTGTCTCCTTGGAATAATCGATTTGTAATATTACCCATTAAGTTATAAGCAGCAAATTGAATTTCTCCACACTCCAATCCTGCTAGAAAGCTCTCATAATTTATATCTGCTGCCCCTTTTATTGGTCTTGCCCAAGGTTGAATAAAGCCTCCAAGCGAGAATCCAACTTGACACCTCTGAGATTTACTATTGAGTTTGTGACTTAGTTGCATACCTAAATCTCCCAACTCATAACCCCTTTGATACTGCCCTTGCGATGCTAGAAAGAATCCATAGTTGTTATAAGCTTTGATTGACTCAGGAATATTTCCATGTTTAATTGACAGACAAGCTGCTCTTAAAGAGATGAAACTGAGAAGTTCAATGTTTGAGGTTAGATATGTTGGTGGATCTAGAGAAATGAGCAATTTAATCGTTGCTTGAATATGTGCTTCAACTGTTGTCGGTAAATCTAATAGTGAGGAAATAGACCGTTCTCTCAAACTCTCCCTAATAGAAGCAAACTCTAACTCAACTAGCTCACTTAGATTATTGCTCTCAATCTCAATTCCCAGATTGTTTAATCCCATCAAACCTGCCTGAATTGCTTCGGCAAATTTACCTTGTAAACTAAATTGATTAACTTGAATCACATAAAAATCTGCCTGCTCTACAGGAGAACTCACCTGTTGTAAAGCAATTGCAATTGTCATCTCCAATTCTTCGTAGTTGGCATGACTTAACTGAGCTTCTGCTAAGTAACGATACAGACTTAAAGTCAAGTTATATTGATTAACCCAGGGATCTTTTTCTAGTAAGTTAATCCCTGTTTCTAGATACTCAATTGCTGCTTGATAAGCTGTTGCAGATGTAGCTTTTTGACCAGCAGCTAAGTTGAGTTGTGCTAGTTTCTCTTGCTCCCTTTTCTCATTTATTAGAGATTTGCCAAAGTTGAGATGGTTAACAATATCAAAAATATTCTCTTCTTGTTCTGTTTGGGAAAGCTTTGTCAGCATCAGTTGACCAATCTGGTAATGGGTACCTGGTTTTTGATTTTCACAAATTAATGAGTAGGCAGCTTGTTGCACCCGGTCGTGCAAAAAGCGATAATTAACTGAAATATTTTCAATATCTTGTTCTTGGTATCCTTGAAAAAACTTATAGGTTTGAGTTTCAGGAATTACAAAACCTTCTTGCAATGCTCCCCATAAATCTGTTGCCACTTCCTCTTGAGTTTCTTCGCAGACTACCGTCAACATTGTCAAGTCAAAACGGTTCCCTATACAAGCTGCTAACTTCAGCACATTTTGACTGGCCTCAGGTAGTTTCCGTAAACGCCCTACCATGAATTCCACCACATCATCCGTCATAGCTAGCTGTCGTATTTGAGTTAAATCGCATTGCCAATATCCCTTTTTACTGTTGAATTTTATCAAGTTTTCCTGATGCAAACCTTTCAAAAATTGAGTAGTAAAAAATGGATTTCCTCTAGTTTTTTGATAAATTAATTGAGATAATGGTGTGGCAATTTCTGTTGAAGAAAGTAATGTATCAGCAACTAAATTGGTAATATATTTTTTGTCTAAGGTAGTTAAAGTCAGGGTATTAATATTTGCATCTTGTTTTTGAATTTCATCCAGAGTTAGCATCAATGGATGAGCAGGAAAAACTTCATTATCTCGATAAGCTCCTAAGACTAATAAATAACCTGTTTCTGATTCATTAATTAAGACTTTCAGTAAGTTTAATGATGCTGAATCTGCCCATTGTAAGTCATCTAATAATATTACTAATGGGTGTTCTTTGGTGGTAAAAATACTAACAAATTTACTAAATAGTAGGTTAAAGCGATTTTGAACGGCACTGCCTGATAGTTCGGTTGCTGGTGGTTGTTGACCTATAATTAGTTCTAATTCAGGAATTACATCTATGAGAACTTGACCATTTTCTCCTACAAATTCCAGAATTTTATCTTTCCAATTGGCTAAATTTGTATTAGATTCTCCTAATAATTGACTCATTAAATCTCGGAAAGCTGATACAAAAGCACTAAAGGGTATATTGCGGTTGAATTGGTCATATTTGCCTTTGATAAAATATCCCTTTTGTCGAACTATGGGTTTATGAACTTCATTAATCACAGCAGTTTTTCCAATCCCTGAAAAACCTGCTACTAAAAGAAGACGCGGAGTGGGGGAGTGGGGGAGTAGGGGAGTGGGGTTCGTGTGGTTAGTATTACCTCTAACTTCTGACTTTTGAATTTGGAATTTTGACTTCTGACTTCTGACTTCAGTGGAGGGGTTACTAACTCTCTCGAAAGCATCAAGTAGAATGTTTACTTCCTGTTCCCTACCATAGAGTTTTTCAGGAATAATAAAGCGATCGCTCCGATCCCTTTTACCCAAATCAAATGATATAATTTTCCCTGTAGTTTCTAACTGTTGTAGACATTTTTCTAAATCATATTTCAATCCTAAAGCACTCTGATAGCGACTTTCAGCATTCTTACTCATCAACTTGATGACTATTTCTTGCAAGACTTCAGGAATTTCGATGTTGACTGGAAACTGAACTGTTTTGGCAATATGGGAATATACCAATTTCATAGGATCGTTGGTGCTAAAGGGTAATTCTCCCGTTAGCAGTTCAAAGAATGTTACACCTAGAGAGTAAAAGTCGGTACGGTAGTCAATACCTCGGTTCATCCGTCCAGTTTGTTCGGGGGAGATGTACGCGAGAGTTCCTTCTAAGATGTTGGGGTTAATTAGTTTTTGTTGTTCAGTAGGTAGTAAACTGGAAATGCTGAAGTCAATAAGTTGGACTTGCTTAGTTTCCGGGTGGATAAGGATATTGGTAGGTTTGATGTCTTTGTGAATGATGCGTTTTTCAGTTAGATAGTGTAGAGCTTCTGCTAGTTGAATAGCTATGGTGAGGAAATTTGTCAGACTTTGCTCTGAGTTTTGCCAATAGTTGGATAGGGCGATCGCTTCATTGTCTGGCATAATTAGAGCATAGCCATTACCGTAGCGTTCTAGAGCTAGAGGTTTAACAATGTTTGGATGTTCCAGGTGACGGGTAATAATGTATTGGTTGCGAAATTGGACTAATTCATTGAAGTTAGGGTGGGGGTTCCGTAGAACTTTAATGATAACAGGTTGCCGAGGTATGTCTCGAATAGCTCGATAGACTACAGTCCGGTTTCCAGCATATATTTCGTTTGTTTGTTGATAACCAGATAAGTTTAGCATCATCATCTCCAGGGAAATTCCGACAAAATAGTTGATATTACAGGAGTTATACCAAATCTCAAAAAGTTTGCTATATCTCCTGAAAAAAACTGTTCCTATATAATTCAGTATTAGAATATCCGGAAAAGAGGGAAGAGGGAAAAATAATTGATGATTTATGTACGATAATTAATTTTCTTTTTGATTATTGGAGATGTCTATTGAGGAATAATACCAATTACCAAAAGTAATGCTATGGTGTATTTCAACAGTCAAATAGTTACCAATATTCAAAGTCTATTTTTGACAATTATTAGTTGGTCAGTAATTATTATTCCTACTTTTAACTCTCCCCTCACCTCCTACACTTCCCCTCCTGGGATGGGTTAGGGGTGGGTCCGACACTTCCCCACCCAATCAAATATAGCAAGATTTTTGAGAAACGGTATAAGATAGGGCTTGCTGATTAAATCTCAAAGCATTTACAGATAAAGGTTTTAGTCTTTTTAGGTCTGGAAAAAGTACCTATTTTTCAGCTCTTTATGCACGGTTCCCGAAAAATCAAAAAGGAGCGCATTTTGAGCAAGAGAGTAGCCAAAAAATTACTCCCGTAGGGAGGTTGCATGCAACCTCCCTACCCCTACTCCCCTACTCCCCCGCTCCCCTACTCCTTAAAAAAGACTTTTGAGCGCAAACCCTAAGATAACTACTGTAGGAGCTTTCCGGCGAGAAAGCCCCTACAGACGGTAGTAATTATATTATATTATTTCCGGTTGAATAGTTATAATTAGGGAGGACTCAGGAGTCAGGAGTCATACTAAATCTGGTTATCAAAAGTACCTTTTTCAAATTACTCTCTAGCCATTTTGCATTCTGTCTTACCTTCCTAATAAAGCTTCTGTCTAAACCCCTTAGGTATCATTATCCTATCTTGGTTTGGGAAATTTTTTCAATCTATTTGGCGATCGCTGTTAGGACTCATGTAAAAATAAGTTGTACAAATTTTACCTGGAATGAATTGTGAAATCTAGCTTCCATCAGAAAAACTGTTTAAGTTATTTTTACATGATTCCTAAATATTTAAAACCTGAAATCAATCAACCAAAGCACCAACATTCCTAAGACACCAATTCCGAGTATAATAGTAAGAATATAAGATTGAACTTTACCTGAGACCGCATATTTTAAACCTTGACCACTAAAAATAGTTGCCAAACCAACCAAATTAACCACTCCATCAACGATATAACGGTCAATCCAAGCACTTAACTTTGAGAGTTGACTAACTGCAAAAACCACAGTTAAATTGTAGAGGCGAGCCACATAAAAGTCATAACCAAAAAAGTCTTGAGCAAAACGCAAAGGAGCTTGTATTGGTCTAGACCAAGTTCTACCTAACTCCATAGTGCTACCTAGAATCACACCTAATAAACCAGATGTTACTAATAAAACAACAACAGCTAAATTCAGATAACCCCAATCAGGTAAAAGTGATAACCGTTCCATAATTATCGGAGTTAACAGAGTGACAATAATTAAGGATACCATCGGTACAGCCATAAGCCAGATAACTTCTGGTGTCCGTCTAGTTTTAGGTTGAGGTTCACCTAAAAATATCAAACGAAATACACGAGTTAGATTTAAAGCAGTTAGGAAGTTAACAAATAAGATGACAGGTACTACCCAAGGATCTATAATCCAAAAAACATCTAAACCTTCTCGCAACGCCCAAAAACCACCTAAAGGTAATAATCCCACTAAACCTGCACTTCCTACTAAGAAAGAAGTAGTAGTTGCAGGCATTCGAGACCATAATCCCCCCATTTCTCTGAGGTCTTGACTAATAATAGTCGAAATTACACCGCCAGCACTCATGAATAATAGAGCTTTAGATATAGAATGTGCCAACAGTAATAGCAAGCCAAAAGTGGTCCATTGTGTTCCAACAGCAATGAAAACTAATCCTAAGTAAGCACTTGTAGAATGACATAAAGCACGCTTAAGATCGATTTGAGCCAGAGCAACTAAAGAAGCTCCAATTGCAGTTACAGTTCCAATAGCTACTAATGCATCTAGAGCTATGGGAGCAATAATTAAAATCGGCTGCATTTGGATCAGTAGATAAGCTCCAATAGAAACTACCACAGTATTTCGCAAAATAGAAGCCGGGTTTGGACCCTCCATCGCTTCATCCAACCATAAGTGCAAAGGAAATTGAGCGCATTTACCTACTGGCCCAGCAATTAGAGCCAAGCCTAATAAATTAGCCGTTATGGGAGAAAGTTCTACTCTTTCAGCCCATTCATATAGATCTGTAAAATTCATACTTCCAGCCAAAGCTGAAATAGCAACTACTCCCATGAGTAGCAAAACATCTCCTACCCGCTTCGTTAAAAAGGCATCTCTTGCTGCTGTTACTACTAATGGTTGAGCATACCAAAAACCAACTAATAAATAGGTACAAACAGTTAGCATTTCTAGCAAAGCATAGGAAACAAATAAAGAGTCGCTAATTGTTAAGCTACTTATTGCTGCCTCAAAAAATCCCATTAGTCCAAAAAACCTAGCTAATGCCCAATCCTTTTCTAGATATCCCAAAGCATAAACTTGGGCCACTAAACACAGGGCTATAACAACATCCATTGCCCCAATAGTTATTGATGAGATATTGAAGGCAAAGGATAGGTTTAATTCTCCAGTCTCTAGCCAGTTGAATATTATTTCTCGTGGTGCCTGATTCGAGATAGCTTGATAGATAATGGAGCCATGAATTAAGGCCAATAGCGTCATCAATAAATTAAAATAAGCTGCTGGACGTGGCCCAGTACGTTTGATTATCCCTATTGACCATGGCAGAGTTAAAATTGCTCCAAGTAAGCCATATAAAGGTATGCACCAAAAATTTTGAATCAGAAACTCGAACATTATATTTCTTGACTTTTAGTATTAAGAATAAATATATACATACGATTAATATAGATTCAAGTTATTATAAGTATATATACTTGTTTTTTATGCTAATAGAGGATTGAGCCAAAAGTAATTAAAAAAAAATTTAGGATTGATACCTGGGAGCTGAGGATCGCTGAATTAACCATTAACTATAAGAACTTCAATGGTAAAGAATTTATTTTTCTAAATCGCTTCAATTATGAATTATGATGATAGTTGCTATTGTCAACGATGCCATGTTTCTCTATGCTGAAACTATAGCATTTGATAGATTTTGATTGTAAAAATGGGAATTCCCTGCAAAGCTATCTAGAGACAATACTGGCCTCAATGCTTAAGTTAACTTCTGTCAATAGGAGAGAAAAGAATGCCAATTGCTGTGGGAATGATTGAAACTAGAGGGTTTCCAGCAGTAGTAGAAGCTGCTGATGCGATGGTTAAAGCAGCTAGAGTTACCCTAGTGGGTTATGAAAAAATAGGTAGCGCTCGTGTAACAGTAATTGTCCGAGGAGATGTCTCGGAAGTACAAGCTTCTGTTGCGGCAGGAATAGAGTCAGCTAAAAGAGTTGATGGTGGTGAGGTAGTATCAACTCATATCATTGCTCGTCCCCACGAAAACTTGGAGTATGTCTTGCCAATTCGATATACCGAAGAAGTCGATCAGTTCCGAACTTATTAATTTGAGTTGCGGGAATTTGTCTTAAATATTTGGCTAGAGCTGATTGATTTTCCCAAACTTTAGGATGATACTTTGATTTGCTAGTAGAAAAAAGAAGTTTACCCTAAAGGTTTAGGGCAATCATTACTAATTGATAATTGATAATTGATAATTGATAATTAATCAATTCGGCTTTATTACCTCTCCTTAAAAGGAGAAAAAAAGAAATTGTAATTTTCTTATCTTCAATCCTTGATGGTAAAACCAGAGGTAATTATCCATTATTCATTATTAATTAATGAAAGAGATTGCCCAATCTGGGAAAAATTTTAAGACGAATTTAGGTAGATGAAACTAGAGAGACTAAAAAAATTATCAGACAAAGTGGGCAGAAAGCTAGGTTGATCACTAAGCTGACTATATACGAGTATTTTGATTTGTCTCCTAAAGAATATTCTGTGGTCAGCTAAGAAGAGATTGAGCACCTTGGATGTATCATTTTGCATAGTATCAGCTTAGAATATCCTTGAATTTAGTCTGGCGATTAGTCAATAAAAGTCAAGATATAGACTAGAAATTCATTAATTGATAATGGACAATGAATAATGGATAATTACTTCAAGGAAAACCGTAACGGAATTGAATATAAGGAAAGATTATTTCTTTTTTCTCTTGAAAGATAAGGCTTTAAACCTTTGCGGATTAATTCTCAATTATCAATTATCAATTATTCATTGGTAAAAGAATCTGTAAAATAATATCACGGAGTAAAGATAATGTCAATTGCCGTTGGGATGGTAGAAACCCTAGGCTTTCCAGCAGTTGTAGAAGCAGCAGATGCAATGGTGAAAGCTGCACGAGTTACCCTTGTTGGCTATGAAAAAATTGGTAGTGGTCGCGTAACGGTTATTATTCGCGGAGATGTATCGGAAGTACAAGCTTCAGTAGGAGCAGGAGTTGATAACGTCAGAAAGGTGAATGGAGGCCAAGTTATGTCAACTCATATCATTGCTCGTCCCCATGAAAACCTAGAGTATGTTCTACCTATTCGTTATACTGAAGAGGTAGAGCAGTTTCGCGATAGTACCACTGGAATCCGTAGACCATAGAAGTAAATAGATTTCAGATGGTAGATTTGAGATTCAACTGAAAAAGATGCCCTAAGACCTAGAAGGAGTTTGGTTGCCTTAACTGTTTCGGCTGTCGCCGACATAAAAATGCCTGTGGAGGTTGTGCTGGCGACTGTTACCGTATAAGCAGGGACGTGGCATGCAACGTCCGTACACATTAAAATGTTACTAATTGTGAGGTTTTAGATCGGTTTTATCAAGCAGGATGAACTCACAAACATTACTATTGGTAAGCTTAAAAACTTTGTTCAGGTAAAACTATAAAATCTAAAATCTGAAATCATGTAATTAAAACAGATCATGCAAATTGCCAAAGTTCGTGGCACCGTTGTCAGCACCCAGAAAGAGCCTAACTTAAGAGGAACAAAACTACTTCTGCTGCAATTTATAGACGAAGAAGGCCATCCACTGCCCAAGTATGAAGTAGCTGCCGATAATGTCGGTGCAGGAATAGATGAATGGGTTTTGGTTAGCCGTGGTGGAGCAGCTCGTGAAGTGCCTGGGGGCGAACAACTTCCTGTAGATGCCAGAGTAGTAGCTATTATTGACACAATAACTGTGGACAATCGCATGATCTATGGTAAAAAAGACCAATATCGTTGAATAGTCCACTATCAAACTGTTGAACTGTTGGATGTTGAACTATTAACAACAAGAAATTTACCAAATAACCAACACCCAACATTTAACTGAGAGAGGAAAAAATAGATGCCACAACGCAATCAACCAGCTCCACCTACCCCCTGGTCAAAAGACTTGGCGCAGCCAAAGATTGATGACACAGATTATATTCATTCCTTTTCCAATATTATTGGAGATGTCCGTATTGGAGCTAATGTATTAGTAGCCCCTGGCACCTCAATTCGTGCTGATGAAGGTACTCCATTCTATATTGGAGCGGGCAGTAATATCCAAGATGGAGTAGTTATCCACGGTTTAGAACAAGGACGAGTCATAGGTGATGACCAACAACAGTATTCTGTGTGGATAGGTAAAAATGTTTCTATCACTCATAAAGCTTTAGTTCATGGTCCTTGCTACATCGGTGATGACTGTTTTATCGGCTTTCGTTCTACAGTTTTCAACGCCCGCATTGGTGAAGGGTGTATTATTATGCTCCACGCTCTGATCCAAGATGTAGAAATTGCTCCTGGTAAATATGTGCCTTCAGGAGCAATTATTACAAATCAACAGCAAGCAGATCGTTTGCCAGATGTACTACCGGATGATATGGAATTTGCCCATCATGTGGTAGGAATTAACGAATCTTTACGACAAGGTTATCTGTGCGCGAAAAAGATGTCTTGCATTACCCCTATTAGAAATGAAATGAACATTAATTACACAAATGGTAACGGTAACGGCTCTTCAGTAGGAACTGGTACATTGACTCCAGAAGTAGTAAATCATGTAAAGCAGCTAGTATCCCAAGGATATTATGTTGGTACAGAACACGCTGACGCCCGTCATTTTAAAACAGGTTCTTGGAAGACTTGTTCTCCAATTGAAAGCACTAACTCTTCAGAAATAGTAGCAGCTCTAGAAGGTTGTATAGCAGAACACGCTGCGGAGTATGTGCGGATGTTTGGTATAGATCCTAAAGCGAAACGTCGCATATCTCCAATTATGATTCAACGTCCTGATGGCAAAAAAGTTGCTCAAAAATCAACTACTGGTGGCTACAGTGTTCCTGCTGCTGCTAGGGTTCAAACTACTACTGCTGCCAATGGTACTACAGGTTTAACTCCAGAAGTAGTAAACCAAGTTAATTCTTTGATGTCTCAAGGATGCAAGATTGGTACAGAGTATGCTAATGAACGTCGTTTTAAAACTAGCTCTTGGCAAAACGGTCCGACAATGGAAAGTTTGGCTGCTCTAGAAGGATTTTTGGCAGAACACAGTGGTGAATATGTACGTTTAATAGGTGTCGATCCTAATGTTAGACGTCGTGTTGCGGAAATTTTAATTCAAAAACCAGGCGATCGCTCTATTCAACAATCTGCAGTTGCTTCTCCAAGTTATCAAGCTCCTGTATCTAACCAAGGTGCAGCAGTTAATACTGGTTTAAGTCAGGCAGTTGTAGACCAAGTACGTTCATTATTTAATCAAGGATATCGGATTAGTTTAGAACACGCTAATGAACGTCGCTTTAAGACTAGCTCCTGGATGAGTGGCGCTCCTATTTCTGCTACTAATCCCTCTCAAGCAATAGCTGAACTAGAACAAGCTTTGGCAGAATATAGTGGGGAGTATGTACGTTTAATTGGTGTTGATACTAATGCGAAACGTCGAGTGCTGGAAACTGTGATTCAACAGCCAAATGGTAAGGGTCAAGGATTTGCTCCTCTTAAAGCTACTTCTAATGGAAATGGAGTAGGTAATAATGGTAATTCTCACTCAGCTCCTGTTTATAGTAGTGTAACAAATTCTGCTGCAACAAATAAGTTAAATCAAGAAGCAGTTGAACAAATTCGCTCTTTGATTGCGGGTGGTTATAAAATTGGTACTGAATATGCTGACCAACGTCGTTTCCGCACCAGCTCTTGGAAAACTGATACTCAAATAGATGCTAAACGGGAGGCTGATGTTTTCCCAGTGCTTGAGGAAAGTTTGGCTCAACATGCGGGAGAATATGTCCGCTTGATTGGTATTGATCCTAAAGCGAAACGCCGTGTTTTAGAAATGATTATTCAGCAACCTAACGGTAAGAACTAATTGAAGCAGGTGTTAGGTGTTAGATGAGTAATCTAAGACTTAGCACCTTTTTCTAGACACTATGAAGATAGTTGGTTTTCAACCCAATTATTTAGGTTATTAGGTGTTTACAGCAATTTCGGAGTTAGTGAGGTACAAAATTTTTGGTAACACAAGCA
>NZ_JBNHEQ010000073.1:51656-53576 GCF_050016015.1 Dapis hubbardiae BLCC-M172 | reverse complement strand
AAGTGTTCCCTAAAACCTAGAATTTTGTACCTCACGCTTCTTGGGAATTGCTATATCAAAATAAGGATTTTTATTAATGGATAATGAACAATGAATAATGGAGAGTGGCTCATAAAAACTCTCTTCTTATATCAATTATCCATTATCCATTGAAACGGAGAGGCAATAAAGCCGAATTGATTAATTATCAATCATCAATTATCCATTATCAATTATCCATTATCCATTGGTAATATGGGTCTCCCATATCCATATCAATTTGCCATTGATCTAACAGCAACATATAATCAACCACATCATAATTTCCTTGTTTATCTTTCTCTGATTCATGGTTAATTAAAACACAGCGAGGAGTAAACAAAATTCGCTTACCTTTCTTCCGCAATTTCAAACACAAATCAACATCCTGATAATCAGAGAAAAAATATTCATTAAAACCACCAACCAAATCAAAATTTTCCCGACTCACCATCAGACAATCTCTACTTACAGCAGACACCTCTCTCGCACAAACTAAAGAACCTGCATAACCATCATGATTAGTAGGAAAACCTCGCATCACATAATTAACCTTTCCCAACTTTCCTAACACAATACCCGCGTGTTCAACAGTTCCATTAGGAAAAACTAAAAATCCTCCTACAGCACCAATATCAGATTGTTCGGCATAATATAAAAGATGTCTTTGCCAATCATTAACCGCCACTTCTAAATTAGTATTCACAAAAACAAAATATTCACCTTGGGCAGTTTTAGCACCCAAATTATAAGCACGAGAATCATTAAACTTACCCGATAAACTTAAAACCTTCACAGCAGGATTTTGGATTAAATTCTCTGTTCCATTCCCACCAATTAAAATTACTTCATTTTTAGGATAACTAGAAACAGACAAGAAATTTTCCAACCATTGATTGAGACTTTCCGAAATATTAGGAGTAGCAATAATCAAACTAATCAAAGGATAATTCTTTCTCGGCAAAGGATTAATATTTACCCGATGTCTACCCAAACCAGGTTCAGCTTTTGCCGCCAAATCAATTCTTTCTAAATGAGCATTAACAGCAGCTTGTTGTACTACTTCAATACCAGCTTTAGCATCAACATCTCCCGAAATACTACCCTTAACTTTTCGCCAATGATAAAGATGTTTATAAATATGAGCAATTTTATTAGTCTTCTCCGAAACTCGTAACATAAACTCATAATCTTGTACCCCATCAAATTGACTGTTAAAACCTTTAACATCTAAAGCTATTTTTCGACGGACACATAATAAATGACCGACATACATAACACCACGAAAATATTCAGGAGACCAGTCAGGTTTAAAAAATGATTCAATATAACTTAAACCATCAAAATCAATTTTATCCTCATCAGAATAAACAACATCAAATCCTTCTGCCAATTTATCCAAACTATTTTCTAAAGCTGTCGGTGCGAGAGTATCATCATGGTCTAATAAACAAATAAATTCTCCAGTAGCCATTTTTAGCGCTCTATTTGTCGCAGCACTAATACCACCATTATCCTCTGAAAATAGAACTTTAATTCTCGATTCTTTTTCTGCCAAACCAGCAAGAACATTTCTAATTTCTGGCTGTTTCGAGCCATCATCAACAATACACCATTCCCAGTCATAAATAGATTGGTTAAGAACACTCAAAACCGTTTCCACAAACCAATCTAAAGAAGAATTCCAAGTAGGAGTTAGGATACTAATAGAAGGTTGATAAAAATCTGCTCTTTCTTCTTCCTTCTTCCTTCTTTCTTCCATTAAAATTACTGGATTAATAATTTCCCAGAACCTTTCAACTGTTACTCCCGATAAACCCAATAATTCCTGTTTTTGTTGTGTAGGAGTTTGGTCTCCAAACCCAGAAACATTAGTAGTAGAAATTTTTTTTGCTGTAGGAG
>NZ_JBNHEQ010000073.1:47413-51556 GCF_050016015.1 Dapis hubbardiae BLCC-M172 | reverse complement strand
AATAGGAGTTTTTTTTGCCGTAGGGGTTTGGTCTCCAAACCCAGAAACATTAGTATCTACATCTATCTGGTTAGTTAGAATTTTTTTTTTCGTAGTAGTTTCTTCTCCCAACCCCGACAAATTTTTATCTGATTCGACAGGAAATAGACTTTTAGCTGGAGTATTTGTCTTTTTAGATTTGAACTTTTCTAAATCAGCTTTAATTTCTTGAATCTCTACTTGCGACTTCTCCAAATCTGCCATAATTTCTGTCATAAATTCTGAAGATTGTAGCTGTGAAACTGTAGAAGTTTGTGCTGCAACTTTTTCATATTTTGGTAGGGTAGGAGATGGAGATACTTCTACTGGTTTAACTTGTTTATCTGACACTTCAACAGTTTCCTTTTCAGTTTTTATTTGAGGTATAGAAATAGCCAACCGTTTTGAAATAGCAGTACCTTTACCTTTTTGGAAAAAAGGAGTCAAACTAATATTAGAATTACGACATTGTTCTAGCTGTTCTGAAGTGAGAGGTATAGAAAGCTCAAACCTAGCATTTTCCGCATCTAAATGAGAGTTATTCTTTTTCACATGCGGACTAGGAATCGCTTTTTTCAATTGAAAATTCTGTATTTCTATTTCACCAAGAACAACCTTCATATTTTCTAGAATACCCGATCCAGCAGCAGCTACCCAACCTCTAATAGACAGTTCTTTTTTATCTGCCAATCCTATGTATTCCAGATATCCAGTTGTAGCTAATAATAAAGTTTCTAATATTTCTTTTTCCTTTGTATCTATCCCTGCTACAGGTTCTAACTTCTCTTTATTTTTCAGTATAACTATGTCTTGACTAGCTCGAATACCACCAGGAATAAAATCAATTATTTCAAATTCCGATACCCATTTATTTCTGATATAATCCTCAGTCTGATAAGTAGTTTGATACCAGTCAGGAAAAACCTTCTTTCTATCCGGAGATGTAAAAAATAGTAACCCTTCTTTTTCTAATTTAGTTGTTAAATCGTAAGCTTCTCTAGAAATATTCGGACCGCGAGTTGTAATCATCACAATACCTTCTGGTTTTGTAATTCTGCGTAGTTCTTTTAACCATTGTAACTGCATTTCTTCATTGATATGACTAAATACTGAAATCAGATAAACAAAGTCAAATTTATTATCTTCATATTCCGTAGGAGGTAAAGCTTGATTAACACTAAACTTGGCAAACTTAAGATTTTCCTGACACCAATATATTGCCTCTGCATCTACATCTATACCTTCAAAAACAGTAGACTTACTTAACAGATAATTCCAAATTATTACCCGTCCGCAACCGCAGCCAAAATCTAAAACAGAATCAAAATCGCTAAATTTTTTACCAATTTTATTCAGAGCTAATTTTAAGTCTCGACTTATTCCTAAACCTATGTTTAAAAATCCGTTTATTTCTGATTCTCCATGCACCCGATCTACTAAAAATTCAGGTGGGAAAGGTATAGAAGTTTCATCAGACAAAATAATATGAGAATCAACAATTTTGTAGTCTACAATTTTATTAGTTTTCCCCACAAAATTAACCACTTTAACTATAGCCTTACCTTTAGCATCTTTAAATAAAGGAGTTAAGCTCAGAACACAATCCTGAAATTCTAAAATTTGAGATTCAGAAACAGGAATAGTTACTTGGAAACGAGCATTTTCTGCACCAGCAAGTTTAGGAAAAGCTTTCTTAATATCTGGACTATAAATACCAAGAGAATGTTTAAACTTAGTTATTTCCTGACCTCCTATAGAAATTTTAAATCCTTTTACAGAACCAAAATTGTAAGAACCTACCCAACCAGATATTACTAAATTCCGATTAGAAATTGTCACTTTCTCGAAATAACCTAACGTTGTAATTGTTTTAATTGGTGCAATAAACTTTGGCTCTTCTACAATTTTGAGATATTCAGAAAAAGTACCTAGTTTTGAATAACCCAATTCTTTCAATAAAACCTTACCTTCACCATCTTTAAAAATCGGAATTAAAGCAATTCGATCATTTTGGAATTGTGAAATTTGTTCTTGATTCAGAGGTACTTTAATCCGGAATCTAGATTGACCAGAATTATTCAGACTAGGATGCAACTTTCTCACATCTGGACTAGGCAAATTTAAAGCAGTTTCAAACTTTTCTATTTTGGTATTTGCAATAGTTAATTTGAAACCTTTTACTTCCCCCGAATTAGGAGCAACCACCCAACCTGTAAGTAGTAATTCTTGATTATCAAATTCAGCCTTATCCAAAGAACCTAATGTTCTTAATAATTCTATTTTTCCCGTCACCAGATATTCCTCCAAATTAACCATATTTTCTTCTGGTAAATTATTAGTTGTAATTCTTCCTTCCTCCTTATTACTTCTTCCTTCTAGTAATGGTAAATTAATTGTACTTCCTCTTTCTTCCTTCTTCCTTCTTCCTTCTGATAATTTTAAAGCTGCTGCATAAAGTTCCATATCTTGACTATTAGCAGCAGCTAACTTATCCATTAATTTTCTATCTGATAAGACTTCCTTTTGAAACTCAACATACTCTGGATAGGGATTTCTATTTTGATAAATCACCTCATAATCAGACCAACCAAAAATATTTTTCAGCTCCAGTAAATCCTCAGCAAAATATTCCGTAATTCCCACAAAATAAAAATAATCCAGAGACTTACCATTCAGACAATAAGTCATCAAATTACTGTTACCTTGAGCAAACTTTAACAAACTTTCTTTATTAAGATGATCTTTCCTAGGATTAGATATATGACGAAAACAATAATCAGAAATTAACCGCCGGATCGGTTCTCTTAACCATGTAATTCTCTTA
Source organism: Dapis hubbardiae BLCC-M172 (assembly GCF_050016015.1). NCBI lineage: Bacteria > Bacillati > Cyanobacteriota > Cyanophyceae > Oscillatoriales > Microcoleaceae > Dapis > Dapis hubbardiae. Next base: position 48,714 of record NZ_JBNHEQ010000073.1, on the reverse strand, counting down.
GCATTAGGAAAGAATTTGTCATACTTACCCGCCCGAAAATGACCCTCAATAACTTTAGTCTGCCAATGAATAGTAGGTGGCATATTCTCTTCAAACATATTAGTTTTATCCGTCAGAACTCCTTGAGTTCCATAAACCTGTAATAAAACCTGTCTAAAAGCAGTTCCAGCAGCTTTTGGCACATGAACAGAAATCAATTCTACCTGCGGAGTAGTAGTTTGTAAATTATTTCCTACTGGTGTTTTTACTAAAGAAGATAAAGCAGGATTAACCGCATTTAACAGAGGTTCTCCTTCACGATTTTCTACTAAAGGAATTAAAATAATCAGAGCATTTTTAAATTCTTGTTGCTGCTCTTTCTTCATCGGCAATCTAATAATAAACCGAGCATTATTAGCAGCAGAAATATTTGGATGCGCTTTTTTAACTCCAGGACTAGGAAGACCTTGAGTTAATCTAAATTCTGTTAATTGTTTATTGCCAAATAAAACCTTAAAATTAGTTACAGGTTCAGACTCAAAAGAGAGAACCCATCCACTTAAACAAACAGTTTCATTGTCTATTGCTACTTGGTCTAAAAATCCAGTAGTTGCTGCTAGTTGTTTAGGTTGTTTATCTGTTATTTTAACTTTTTCCATATTGCTAAGATTCTGCTAAATTATTTATTACTAAATTATAATCTTCAAGAAGTATCACGTTACACGCAAGTCAAAAGTTAAAAGTAATATCTAAGCGAGTTTTCGGTATAGTTGGAAAATTCCACTACCCACCTCCATCTTTTAGGCGCTTAAGAAAATGCAATTACTCTTGCTCTATACGCAATAGTTGGAAATTTTCACTACCCACCTCCATTTCGTAGGTGCTTAAGAAAATGATTTGATTATTGCTCTATACGCAATAGAAGAGAAATTCCACTATCCACCTCCATTTCGTAGGTGCTTAAGAAAATGATTTGATTATTGCTCTATACGCAATAGAAGAGAAATTCCACTATCCACCTCCATCTCGTAGGCGCTTAAGAAAATGATTTGATTATTGCTCTATACGCAATAGTTGGAAATTTTCACTACCCACCTCCATCTCGTAGGCGCTTGAGAAAATGATTTGATTATTGCTCTATACGCAATAGAAGAGAAATTCCACTATCCACCTCCATCTCGTAGGCGCTTAAGAAAATGATTTGATTATTGCTCTATACGCAATAGTTGGAAATTTTCACTACCCACCTCCATCTCGTAGGCGCTTGAGAAAATGATTTGATTATTGCTCTATACGCAATAGAAGAGAAATTCCACTATCCA
>NZ_JBNHEQ010000073.1:46896-47313 GCF_050016015.1 Dapis hubbardiae BLCC-M172 | reverse complement strand
CTCTATACGCAATAGTTGGAAAATTCCACTATCCACCTCCATCTCGTAGGCGCTTAAGAAAATGAAATTACTCTTGCTCTATACGCAATAGTTGGAAAATTCCACTATCCACCTCCATCTCGTAGGCGCTTAAGAAAATGAAATTACTCTTGCTCTATACGCAATAGTTGGAAAATTCCACTATCCACCTCCATCTCGTAGGCGCTTGAGAAAATGAAATTACTCTTGCTCTATACGCAATAGTTGGAAATTTTCACTATTCACCTCCATCTCGTAGGTGCTTAAGAAAATGATTTGATTATTGCTCTATCAGCAATAGTTGGAAATTTTCACTATTCACCTCCATTTCGTAGGTGCTTGAGAAAATGATTTTATTATTGCTCCATACGCAATAGAAGAGAAATTCCCATATCCACC
>NZ_JBNHEQ010000073.1:0-46796 GCF_050016015.1 Dapis hubbardiae BLCC-M172 | reverse complement strand
TCCATCTCCCATAAGCTTAAGAAAATGATTTTATTATTGCTCTATAGGTAATAGAAGAGAAATTCCCATATCCACCTCCATCTCCCATAAGCTTAAGAAAATGATTTTATTATTGCTCTATAGGTAATAGACAGCTAATAGCTGAAAGCTTAAATACCTTTTTCCAAAACTAACAAATCTTCCTTAATAGATGAAGTCCGACCACACCAAGAACCATAAGATTTTTCTAGAACATTAAAACCTCGTTCTTCTATCCATTTGAATAGTATATTTTCCCTAAACCCAATCCCTTTCTCTGGCAAATTAATATCTATAGTAAAACCATCCTCTATTTCATAAATAAGCTGTTGAGAACTTTTACCTTTAGCAATCAACTCTTCTGATTCAGAATTAACTAAAAAGCAAATTAATAAACATCTCCCTCCCGCTTGTAAAACCCGATATACTTCATCAAGATAATGACAAACTTCAGAACTTTGTAAATGAGTAAATAAGTAGGAAATACAAACACAATTAAAACTTTGGTCAGGATAAGGAAAAATAAAATTATTTGCAGATATTTTTCCAGTAGGGTTGTAGAGAGAATGATAAATATTATGCCAGTTAAAATTAAAATTAGGTTTGCGAGTCGTAATTTCCTTTTGACTCCAAGAAATAAAATTTTCTACCACATCAAAACCTTCATAACGACCAGAAGGTTTTAAGTAATGAACTAAGCCATAAGCAACTGTACCAATATTACAACCAACATCAAGAATATTGTCTGTCGGTTGTAAACCTAATCTCTGAATTAAACCTCCTAATAATTTGAAAGAAGTACGAATAAATTGACCACTTTCATTAATATCAGTTGTTTTTATATATTTCTCTTCAGGGAGTGGTAAAAGAGGTTCTAATACTTTCAATATCACAATACCTTCGCCGCCTTGAAACTGAGGATTCAAAGCAATTAATGAATGCTTTAATTGATTAATTAGTTGTTGATTTAAAAGAACTTTTATGCGGAATCTAGCATCACCAGAACCGGATAAACTAGGGTGAACTTTCTCTACATCTGGACTAGGTATATTCAGAGTCTTTTCAAAGAAACTAAACTCTTGATTCCCAATAGAAACTTTAAATCCTTCTAAAATACCAGCATCCAGAGAAGCAACCCAACCAGATAAACGTAAAACTTGATTTTTAATTATTATCTGATCAATATAACCCCAAGTAAGTAAAGGGTTAGCTTTTTGTTTTTTATGGATAATGTGTTTTTTTCCAGAGTTGTTTTGAGTATAGTATTGTATTTCTGATGTTTTTTTCCGCTGCTCCCGCAAATTTAATGCTTCTTGATAAATTTCTATATCTTCGTGATTTAGAGCTGATATTTTATCAACTATTTCTTGATTAGATAATACTTCTTTTAGTAATAACTTATATTCTGGATAGGGATTAGTGTTTTGAGTTTCTAATTCATAATCTGGCCAATTTAGCATTATTTTGAGTTCATGTAAATCCTCCGCAAAAAATTCTTGAATCCCTATAAAATAAAAATTTTTTAGCTGATCATTTTGCAGAAAGTTTAATTTGATTAGATTCTGCATTTCTGGTTTTTCAGCAAATTCGATAAAACTCAAATTAGCTTCTTGAAAATTTTCAAAATATTGCTGATCGTTTGCTGCTAATATTTGCCAGCTTTTCCAAAAAAAGTAAAAAGAAATCAACCGCTTGATCGGATTCCTAAACCAAATAATTTTTTTAGCTCCTGGAAATCTTTGATTATATTTTGGAGCAGGAAAATGACCATGAATTATTTTCACTTCTGGTTTTGGTTTGCTTAACATCCGATTCCGAATCGGACCTTTATGAGGATAGTCAAAGAAAATTTCCTCTGAACTATATACCAGCCTAATAACTTCCTTAAATGCAGTGCCTGCAGTTCTTGGTACATGAATCGAAATTAGTTCTGTTTTTACTTCTTCTGGCAGGTGAGGTTGATTTATCTGACTCATTTTTCGGTTAAATATTGAAGAATAATATTGTGCTTAAATCTGGTTTATTTTAGATTTTGAGGCATCAATTTTAACCTTGATTTTTTCTAGTTTAGACTTGTATTTTTCCAAGACTACCTGGTAGTTAGATGACTTTGATTTAAGTTCAGTTTTTTTTTCTACGATTAGTAAATCTTGATGAGTAAAAGATTTGCGCCCACACCATGAACCATAATATTTGCCGACAATAGTTAAGCCACTTTCTTTTATCCAATCAATTAGTACAGATTCTTGAAAACCTAAAGTCTTTTCTGGCAGTTCTGGATCTAAACAAAAACCACCTTCTACTTCATATACTAAATGCTGAGAACTCTTGCCATCAGTAATTAATTTTTCAGATTCAGAATTAATTAAAAAACAGGCAAATAAACACTTTCCTCCAACTTTTAAAACTCGCTGAATTTGATGAAGATAATGACGCAGATCGATACTAGACAAATGAGTAAAAAGATTACTAATACAAATCGCATCAAAACTTGCTTCTGGATAGGGCAATATAAATTCTGTCATAGGCACATTTCCCTTAGTATTATAAATAGGATGATAAATATCATAGTATTGAAAGTTAAAGTTAGACTTTCTGGAAGTAATTTCTTGCTGTGCCCAATCAATTACTTTTTCTGAAAAATCAATACCTTCATAACGCCCTTTAGGTGTTAAGTAATAAGCTAAACCATAGTAAATATTACCTTCTCCAGAGCCAATATCAAGAATACTATCAGTTGGTTTAATACCCACTCTTTGAATTAAATATCCTAACCATTTCAAGGCATTATGGGTAAGTTGATGAATCATTTTTTCAAATGTGTTGATGTCATCACCTGGAAAAATTTTTAAATTAGAATTTAACACCCCAATCAAAACACTTCCTTCAAATCCATTACTTTCTGGAGTTAAAACGACTAAGCTGTTTTTGTATTGTTCAATCTGGTCTTCATTTAGAGATATTGTCAACTTAAATCTAGCCTTTGCTGCACCTTTTACCCGTGGGTGATGTTTCTTGACTCCAGGAGTAGGCAAGCCAAATATTTGTTCAATATTAATATTATCTATTTGAGTATTGTCTACTGAAACTTTAAAACCTGTAATTGGCATCGAATTTAGGAAAAACACCCAACCAACTATTTGCAAGACTTGACTTTCAATCAAAACTTTATCTATCTTGCCTAATGTTGCCAGATATTTTGTATTTTCACCTGTTTCTATCGGCACAATTAATTTCCTAATAGATTCAGTCTTTTTATGGGGTATTTTTGGTTGAGTAACTGGAATTACAGTTCCCTGAATATCGCTATTTTTACTGTAGCCAAACTCTACCAATACTTCTGCAAATACATTATTACATACAGCTTTTAATTCAGGACTCAACTCCTGTTCCCAACGCCCTATAGAAGATTCAGGATTAGAACTGGTTTGATGTCTTTCTAGTTGAGTTGTATCTTGAGAGACTTTTTCGAGAATTTTATTAATTATCTCTGGTGAATTTTCTAATCCCAAATACTCAAACGTAGCACTCAATGTTTCTACTGGAAACTGAATTAAATCTTCATAGCGTACTAAGTGTACTTGTTCAGAATTATTACGCCATCTTTCTAAAAGAGGCATGACAGAATTTTTACCAAATTCATATACAAAATCTTCTAGTTTATTGTGTCTTTTTAAACCAAAACCATCTTTCCTTCTTTTAGCATTAAAAGCTAGCATTGAACAAACTACATCTCGGAAGTCTCTAACTAGAATTACTTCTCGAAAATTAGAATATAATTCCGATAAATTTTGGAAAATATGTGGAAAATTTGCATGATACTTCTCAGCAAAATAAGTAATTTTTTCTGATTCTAAAGAGACCGTTTTTTCTTGAGTTTTAGCGATATTTTGATAGTATCTATCTATACTTTCTTGGCAGAAACTTGCTGCTTGTTTTGTATAGTCAGTTCCAAACCATGAAAAGCTCTCATAACCATTTGAAAAATCGTAACAAGGATGATGACCAATCCAATTTAATTTATGAGCAAAACCGTGTAATCTAGGAGTAGATTCTAATAGATTAGCTGGCTCTGAAATAACTTTAAATAAATGTATCCAATATTGAGCAGATAGTATTTCATAAGGATAACCTCCACTGACAATAATATTTGGATGTTCTGATAGTAGTCGCATTAACCAGGTTGTTCCCGAACGTCCTAAACAAGTTAATGCTAATGGTTGTAAAATTGGTTTATAACTAGAAGTGAGGGGAGTTAAACGCTCAAATTCTATAATTGCTATGGCAACTTGAGTATTATTTGGCAATATAGCTTCTACTATTATTTCTGATTTTAGTGGTAATCCAGCCAACCCTACTATTGTAGAAAAACCACACTGTTTAACCAGCAAATTCTTGGGATATATTTTTGTTGCTTCTGGTGAATTTCTATTAACAGTAACTTTACGGATAACTTTACCTTGATTAATCAATCTTACAGTCTCTACCGGAGCATTTTTTCCTAAAACCCAACCAGCAATTTCTATACTGTATGTATTAATTTTTGCCTCTATTATTGGTTTAACTATTTGACATCCAAACAAATATTCTGAAACTGGTTCCAAATTTTTAATATTGAGGATTTTTACTAGAGTATTGTTTTCCATTTTTGTTGTGGCTTTAAAATTTATTAAATTAGCTTCTATATTTTTTTTTAGCTGAGGTAGAAATCTTTGAATCGTCAAATCTTCTACTCTGTCAAATACTTCATGTCTTGTTTTAAAATGAGACCAAGCTCTCTTTTTCTGAGTAGTTGGTCTACCACGCATCATTTTTTTTCTACTCTCTTCTTTAGAACGAGTTGTATAATGATTAATCCGCAGTTTTTCTACAGAATGTGTCTCAGACATGAATCCATTGATCTCTTGAAAATTTTCTGTAACTGCTAATAACCCATCTGTGTAAGAAAATTCGTGAGGGTTTAAAGGAGCAATTACTTTCTCTGGTCTAACAATAGACTTAATATGTTTATTTGCTTCGTAACTGACTTCTGAGCGTCTAATATAATTTTCTATTTGTAACCCTTCCGGTTGTTTTTCATGTCCTGAAGGACCAAAATTTAACCAATTTACTCCTACTGCTGGATACTCAACAAATTTTTCTAATATTTCTTGTAAATTAGATTTTTTTGTAGAGAACAAAAATTCATCTAAATCTATAAATGCTATCCATTCACTTTCTGTTTTATAGTTTTCTAAACAGTGAATATATGCTTGGATTTGCTGACCTGTTTTTAAAGGCCATTCATGGAATACGACTATTTTTTTATCTACATAGGGAGTAACAAGATCCAGACTATTATCCGTACTGTTATTGTTGTATAAATAAAACCTTTGTACGCCAACTAATTGATGAAATTCTAACCATTCTAATAGATATGCTCCTTCATTTTTCATGATTGCACATATACTTAACTTGCACTTTTCTCTATTTTGCGTCATAAAAATTATTAAAATATTTATTTAAGTTGACTAGGATTAATTGCCGATTTAATACTTTCAAAAATCTTCTCGTATGGCTCTCTTTTAAATAAAGTTTCTTGTAGTTCTACAAAATCCAAATACTCTAGCCGACTGATAGTTTCTAAGGAATTCCATTTTGGTTGAAAATCTTTTCTCCATTGATTCCAGATTACAGTTTGTCCATGATCCGGGAAAGTCGCAAAACTAAACTGGGGAAAAAAATCATGGATAGCAGCAACAATTTTAAATACATCACCCATCCAATTTCTTGATTTCTCTTGAGAATTTTCCCTGAGCTTGACACAATTCTGAAGTGATGGTTGAGCTTGAGCATAACTTCCTGGACAAGTATCATCAATTAACCAAATAGTCTTTCCATGAGCTAAAGAAAGAGAGGCACAAAAGTCACGAAAAGTTTGCTCAAAGGTATGCAGACCATCTAAGTAAATCAAGTCGAATTGCGACCAATTTTTGGCATAATTTCTGAAGAATTCATCGCTAGTAATTTCTAGGAAAACTATATTCTCAGTGGCATATTTCTTGGTGTTTAATTGGAATTTTGGATCAACGGCTACTTTATTTTTCAGCTTAATTGCGTTGAAAGTGACACCCTTAGACACCCCTATTTCTAGATAGTTAGATGATTGATTAATTGTGGCAAGTTCATTGAGGCGATCGCTCCGACTTTTCAGAACCATATTTTTATGATCGCTGTGGGAATTTAAACTTTCATTTGTATTTGTACGTACTTTTAAATATCCTTCTATTATGTCTAAATAACGAGCGGAATCTGATTTTGACGATTTGTGTAATTGATATATGTATGTCATAATATCACACCTTTCTTGAGCCAAGAACTTTTCTTCATTCCAGTCTTTGAGATAGGCAAAATTATGCTTTCTTAGAGATTCAATTACTTGGTATCGATGTTTGTTTATAAGTATTTGCCTAGTGCCATCTTTTTTATAAGTTCCAAATGTTAAGATATTGTCAGTATTTCCAGCAACAATATAATTGCGACATTTACTAGATATATGTGGATAGTAAAGCTGGTTGTTTGGTCTCCTGGGAATACAAGCAATCTCAGCATCTAAATAGTTAATAAATTCTAAGGAATAGATAGCACTTCCTTCACTAAATATGATTTTTTTTGCATTCATTAAATAAGTAATCTGTTCTAACATAGAGTGATTTTCTGGCTGCAAGGAGATATAACCCTCATCAACTAACAGACTTTCTAAATACTTCTCACCAGAAATATAGACTCCAAAAGGTATATGATTTCTACCTAAAAAAACCTTTAGCTCTCCTAGCTCTTTTCTCAAGTGATAGGTAGCATCTAAAATCCTTTGCTGTAGCTTCTCTAAATACGAACGATACCAATCTTTAGGTCCTAATGTTAACTCACTACCTGGTTCCGGAACGATCAGATTTTCAAAAGTACAATCACTTGTCACCCAAATACACTTACTCAGAGGTATTTCTAGAATCTCCAAAGCTTGAACAAACCATTGAGTAGGAGTATAATTGGTATTTTTTGCTGGCAAAACACCAAAAACAATACCATCATGAATATTGGTATTGAATGCCCACAAACGATGAATACCTTCAGTTAAAGCGTGTCCAAAGTGTGGACTTAAACAACCTCCATAAATATATGTACCAGGATAGAATTTGGAATTGTTAATACCAGCATCAACTTCCATTACTACGTCTTGGTATTTCATCTCTTTTTCGATTTTGGGACGTCGATGACGGAATTTTCCTGGCATATCTTTGGGAAAGACAACACCTCCAAACCACTCGCTAGGTTTAAAACTTGATACTGGTTTTACAATAGCATTTTGTATTTGAAAAATCCGATTATTTTCCATTTTATTCTTGATTCAGAGTAACGTACAAAAATAGATATATCATATATTTTTGTCACCTAAACTATCAATTAAATTCTGGATCCAACACAGAAATAAAATTTAAGAGAATTAAGTTAGTGAGGATTTAATACCTTCAAAAATCTGATCGTATGGCTCTCTTTTAAATAAAGTTTCTTGTACTTCTACAAAATCCAAATACTCTAGCCGACTGATAGTTTCCAAGGAATTCCATTTTGGTTGAAAATCTTTTCTCCATTTATTCCAGACAACAGTTTGTCCATGATCGGGGAAAGTCGCAAAACTAAACTGAGGAAAAAAATCATGGATAGCAGCAACAACCTTAAACACATCACCCATCCAAGCTCCGCCTTTCTCTTGAGAAAAATTCTTTAATCTTGCACAATTTTGGTATGATGGTTGAGCTTGAGCATAACTTCCTGGACAAGTATTATTGATTAACCAAATAGTGTTTGTATTAGCAAAAGAAAGAGAGGCACAAAAGTCACGAAAAGTTAGCTCAAAGGTATGCACATCATCTAAGTAAATTAGCTGGAATGGCTCAAACCTTTTGGCATAATTCCTGAAGAAATTCTCCCTATTAACTTCTAGGAAAACTATATTGTTATTGGCATATTTATTGATATTAAACTTAAATTTCGGATCGACAGCTACTTTATTTTTGATATTAATTGCATTGAAAGTTGCTCCTTGACATACTCCTATTTCTAAATAGTTAGATGATTGATTAATTATGGCAAGTTGGTTGAGGCGATCTCTACTACTTTTCATAATTATAGGATTAGAATTATGATTCTCGTAATTTGCAATTTTATTTCGGTTTATCCGCAATTGTAAATACCTTTCTAAAAGTTCTAAATAATGGACTGTTTCAATTTTTTTAAATCTGGTGTGTACCTGATAAATATATGTCATAATATCACACCTTTCTTGAGCTAAAAACTCTTCTTCATCCCAGTCTTTCAGGGAGGCAAAATTATAATTTCTCAGTGATTCAATTAGTTGGTATGGGTTTTTATTGATAGGTATTTTTTTGATGTTATCTCTTCTACCTATTCCCAATGTTAAGAGATCATAACCATTCCCAGCTACAATATAATTCCGACATTTACTGTAGATATGTGGATAGTAAAGTCGGTTTTTTGCTCTTCTAGGAATACAAGCAATATCAGCGTCTAAATAGTTGATAAGTTCCAGGGAATATATAGCGCTACCTTCACTAAATATGATTTTTTTTGCACCGATCAAATAAGCAATTTGTTCAAGTACATGATAATTTTCTGGCTGGAAGGAGATATAACCTTCATTAACCAATAAATTTTTCAAATACTTTTCACCAGCGGTATATTCACCTAAAGAAATATGATCTCTGCCCAAAAAAAGCTTTAATTCTCCTAGCTCTTTTCTCAAGTGATGGGTAGCATCAAAAATCCTTTGCTGTAGCTTCTCTAAATAGGAACGATACCAATTTTTAGGTCCTAATGCTAACTCACTACCAGGTTCTGGAATAATTAGCTCTTCAAAAATACAATCTTTTCTTACCCAAATACACTTATCTATAGGTATTTCTAGTATCTCCAAGATTTGAATAAACCATTGAGGAGGAGTATAGTTAATCAGCTTGGCATTGAATTCTAGTGATACAGCAAAAACAATACGATCAGAGATATTGCTTTTGAATGGCCACAGGCGATGAATACTTTCAGTTAAAGCGTGTCCAAAGTGTTGATGAAAAGGACCTGCATAAATATATGTACCTGGATAGAATTTTAAATTATCAATTTGTTGATTAACTTGTACTTGCAAGTCCATATATTCTAGTTGAGCCGAGCTACCGCCTCGTCGATGACGGAATATTTCAGGCATATTCTCCGGAAAGACAACACCTCCAACCCACTTTTTATTTTTTCTCTGAATTCGTTTAACAATTGCATTTTGTATTGTAAACAATCGATTTTTTTCTATGCTATTCATTGAAATTAAATGGCTACCACATTGATGCTAAAAACTTGAACTAATTCAGTATTTTCTTAAAATTTTAACTCCATACCTAATTTTATGAGGATGAATTCAAGGCATATTTAACTTTGTCAAAAATCTTCTTGTATGGCTCTCTTTTAAATAAAGTTTCTTGTAGTTCTAAAAAATCCAAATACTTTAATCGACTGATAGCTTCCAAAGAATTCCATAACGGCTGAAAATCTTTTCTCCACTCATTCCAGACCACAGTTTGTCCATGTTCGGGGAAAGTGGCAAAACTGAACTGAGGAAAAAAGTCATGCATCGCAGCAACAACTTTAAACACATCACCCATCCAAGCACCACCTTTTTCTTGATAAATTCGCTTTAACTTGTTACAATACTTAAGTGATGACTGAGCTTGAGCATAACTTCCTGGACAAGTGTCATCAATTAACCAAATCGTCTTTGGATGAGATAAAGATACAGAGGCACAAAAATCACGAAAAGTTTGCTCAAACGTGTGCAGACCATCTAAGTAAATCAAATCGAACCGCTGGAAATAGTGAGCATGATTTCTGAAAAATTCATCGCTAGTAACTTCTAGGAAAACTACATTTTCAGTGGCATATTCTTTGGTGTTAAATCTGAATTTAGGATCGACCGCTACTTTATTTTTGATATTAATTGCGTTGAAAGTTATCCCCCCAGATACCCCTATTTCTAGATATTTGGATGATTGATTAATGGTAGCAAGTTGATTGAGGCGATCGCTCCGACGATTGAAAACTATACTATTATTACTCTTTGTCTTTGAACTTTCATTGCTTGACTTTATTTTTTCTAATTGAGACTGATAGTTATCTAATTTACAAGCTAAATTAGATAGAGATATATGTTGCTTTTGTTGTAAATTATGTGCTGGATTTGGCTCTGGATATGGACTCATTGCCCAATTAAATTTCACCCCTAAATACTCTTCTAGTCTTTGATTATAAGGTTGAAAATACTCGGCAAGAGTAGAGCGCATTTTTTCATCTATTGGCTGATAAGATCGTTCATTGTATTTCCTATTATTTTTTACTTGATGATTAGGCAATCCCAAAAATTCAAATACTTCTTTTAGTGTGATATTTGGATTAGCGTAAAAATCTTCACTTTTGATAATTAAGAACTGTTCTCTCGGAAAAATACTCATCCAGTTTTCTAATTGTTCAATGTAAATACCTCTTTCTAAATAGCTATAGTTTCGATGAAATAAACTTCTATAATTTTCATCAGAGATGAGTTTTTCTTTTTCTATATTTAATCTTTCTGGTTCTTTTTCAATGGCTTTTCTGAAAGGTAAAGGTTCTCGTTTTTTACTAATTCCTCGATTATGATGATAATGAGATACTGCTCTATCTATAGGATTTCTGAGCAGCACAATTAATTTAACATCTGGTAGTAAATTAAACATTCTCTGGGGAGTATGTGGATCTATTAAATAATCTGGTGTAGCTTCTCCAGTTATGAGATTTTTTCCATGAGGAATTGTGGGGAACTGAGATAAATACCAATCTACTGTTTTTGTGTCTTCCTGTTTAGAACGCCAGTTAAAAAAATGCAATTCTTTCATTGATGCGGGTAAAATTTGTGGATGCTCAATCATATAGTTATATAATGAAGTTGTACCACACTTTTGAGCGCCTATGATGATAAAACTAGGTAAAGTCATATGGATATTATTAAACCTCTCTATATTTTTAGATATTGTCTTTAATTCAATAATTTATATTTGATTTACAGTGGCAGAAAAAATTGATAATATTTGGAAAATTATTGTTGCCTCTTCATTATTAATTATTAACTCTATGATTCACTAAAGTCATGCCTAATTCTTTCAAAGATATTGTCGTATGGCTCTCTTTTGAACAATGTACTTTGTAGTTCGACAAAATCAGAATATTCCAGCCTAGTGATGGTTTCTAAGTTATTCCATATAGGCTCAAAATCTGCTCTCCACTTCTTCCATACAACAGTTTGTCCATGATCGGGGAAAGTTGCGAAACTATACTGGGGAAAAAAATCATTAATCGCAGCAACTATCTTAAAGACATCACCCATCCAACTACCATCATTTTCTCCAGAAAATTTCTGAATCTGTCGGCAACGCTTTAATGATGATTGTGCTTGAGCATAGCTTCCTGGAAAAGTATCATCAATCAACCAAATAGTTTTTGAATGTCCGCAAGCAAGAGAAGCACAAAAGTCTCGAAAAGTTTGTACAAAAGTATGGAGACCATCTAAGTAAATTAAATCAAATGACTCAAAGTCTTTGGCATAACTTCTGAAAAATTCATCACTAGAAACTTCCCGGAAAACCACTTTGTCGTTGGCATATTTATCCTGATTAAATAAGAACTTTGGATCGACAGCTACTTTATTCTCGATCTTGATCGCGTTAAAAGTTGTACCTTTTGAGACTCCTATTTCTAGATATCTAGATGATTGATTTATAGTAGCAAGTTTGTTGAGGCGATCGCTTCGACTTCTAGTTGGCATATTCTTAGAAATTTTAAAAGTTGACTTATCTTGAATTGTAGCAGGAGTTTGTAAATATTTTTCTACAACACCTTCACTATTAACAAGTTGCGACTGATACTGCTTCAACAACTGCTCAGTCTCGCGCAACTTAGACTTAGTTTCCTCCAACTCTTTCTTTAAATTTGATTCTGACCCCGACTCCTTCTGTGCTAACTCTCCCTTAACTTGCTCCAACTCCTCTTGTTTCTGCTGCAATTTCCCTTGCGACTCTTCCAAAGTCGCCATCGTCTTTTCCATCTGAAACTGATACTCCTCTAATACTCCCATCGTCTCATCTAACTGTGACTGCGACTGCTCTAACAGATGCTCAGTCTCCTGGAACTTAGACTTAGTTTCCTCCAACTTCTGCTTAACTTCTGAGTTAGACTCGGAATGCTGTTGCTCTCCCTTTTCTTTTAACTGATGTAAGTCAAAGTGGGTTTGCTCCAACTCTCCTAATACCTCATCTAACTGAGATTGCGATCGCTCCAACTCTTCCCTCACATCATGCAACTCAGACTTAGTTTGATCCAGTTCTCGTTGAGTGTGTTGCCACTTCGCCTGAGTTTCTTCTAATTCTTTTTCTATTTTGCTTTTAGTTTCCTCCAACTCCTGCTTAACTTCTGAGTCAGACTCGGAATGCTGTTGTTCTCCCTTTTCTTTTAACTGATGTAAGTCAAAGTGAGTTTGCTCCAACTCTCCTAATACCTCATCTAACTGAGATTGCGATCGCTCCAACTCTTCCCTCACATCATGCAACTCAGACTTAGTTTGATCCAACTCCTGTTGAGTTTCTTCTAATTTTTTTTCTATTGTTGCTGCCATTAATTTACTTCCTTTTAATTATTAAAACAAACTTAATTACAAATTACTCACTAAAATCATATTTTCCTAATTATACTTTATCCTAATCCTTCATTTTTTCAAATACCTATTTATTGATCGCTACCTACCAAAACTTTTTGCTTAATTTTCATTGTCCGCTTCATCAACTTCTGCCATTCTTCAGAATTTGTCAGTTTTTCACTATCAAACTCTATACCTTTTGTCTGAGAGAAATTAGCAAAATTATCTAACCAATCCATTACTATTTCTGTCCGAGAATTTTCTGTATATTTCAAAGATTTCTGAAGGCGCTCTTGCATCTCTGCTAAATTATTATTTTGATAAGCATACCATGCTTCCCATATTAACAATTTATATTCTGTTTGACCCTCTGATTTTGAATTACTCAAAATAGCTTGCTGATATTGTAATTTTTCTAATTCTGACTTAGTTTTTACTAATTCTTTCTGCAAGTTTTGTTGTTGAGATTGAGACTGTTGCAATAATACTTCTGTCTTCCGCCATTGAGTCTGAACTTCTTGCAATACTGCTTGAGTTTCTTGTAGTTGCATTTGCTTATTTTCCCGTTCTTCATCAGTTTGATGTAGCTGAGTTTGAAACTCTGTTAATAAGGCTTTTGTTTGTTGTAATTGAGAGTGAGATTCTTGTATTAATTTTTCTGTCTGCTGAAACTCATACTGTGATTTTTCCCACTCTTCCTGAGTCTGATGTAGTTGATATTTATAAGTTAGTAATTTATTTGTACTTTCATATAAATTCTGTTTTGTTTGTCCTAATTCTACTTTTGTTTGTTTATTTTCCAAATTGGATTTCTCCAATAATTCTGCTGTTTTCTCTAACTGAGATTGAGATTTTTGATACAATGATTCTGTTTGTTGAAGTTTATATATAGATTGTTCTAATTCTTCTTGAGTTTGATGTAGTTGTGACTGATATTGTCCTAATTCTGCTTGAGTTTGATTTAGCTGAGATTTGATTTGTATAAATCCTTTTTCTGTTTCTTGAGATTTTTTTAATTCACTTTCTGTCTGCTCTAGTTTTGACTGATATTCTCTTAGTTCAGTTTGAGTTTGATTTAGCTGTGATTTAGCTGTAGCAAGTTCATTTTCTGTTTGTTCAAATTGTGTTTCAATCTCTTGAAGTTTTTCAAGTTTATCCTGTGTTTCTTCTAATATTTTTTCTGTGTTTTGGAGTTGTTTTTGAGATTCTAATAATTTTGTTTCTGTGGCATCTAATTGAGTAACATTTTTTTCTAACTCATCTCCTGTTTCTATTAACTGAGACTTGGCTTCGGTTAGTTCTAACTGACTTTGTTCATATTGATTTTTATATTTTTCTAGTTCTGCTAGTATAATTTTATTTTGCTTTTCTAAATTAGATAAATTCATCCAGTCTTGAAACGCCCAAATTCTATAGGGAGATGATTTAATTAATTCCTGCCAGGAAAAATCTGGTATTTCATCCTCTGGATTCCATGCTCTTGCTTCTAATTCCTGATACATTTCTATAGCTTCAGGAAAGTAATAATCTATAATAGTAGGTCTATGACTTTCTGTTGATACTCGATTATTAAATAATGATGGGTCGTAAACATTTACAGCCGGATTATTCAAGTTTGTCTTAAATTTTTGATTAATTTTTTCAATAAATGCTTCTTGGTTACTAATTATTGTTTGAATATTTATTAACAGGCAACGATTAGCGGCATAATTATAAAAATCAATAATTTTTTGATTGTAGTGTAACCATGATTTTACTGCTAGTTCTGGTTGACTTTTAAATATTTCATCTTGCCAAGAATATAGAGAGTCAACTACTTCCCAAGGAGAACGATAAATTAATATAAATTTGGCATTTGGTAGCAGTTCTGCCCAAAAATCTAGGAACAAAGTTGTGCGGGGTTCTTTCCATCCCCAACTACCACTTATTGAATTTTTGGCGATAATTTCTTTAGCTTTTTCTTGAAAGTTTTCTTCTATATATATTTTTTCTTGTAAAGTCCATCCATCCCCATCTATACCTTGGGATTGTAATACTTGTTTATGAAATTCATAGAAGTCTAGATTTTCCAAATATCCTTTAGTATTGTAGTCTGTTCCCTCCATTAATTTTCGACCAATATGCAAACCTGCGCTTTGGAGGATAGAAGCTGTTAAGGAACTTCCTGAACGGTGCATACTGCTAATAATTAGAGTTGATTTTTCTGTTTTTTGCATCATAGTAGATTTTGATTATGTTTTACTTAAGATTAGTATTTACAAATTGATGATTTCTAATTAATTCCCAAAGGTTTAAAGAGTCTCCTAATAATGGATAATATCATGTCTGGTAGCATGGGTATTGCAAGTGATAAGGTAAGGAAGAAGGAATAATTCAATAATTGATAATTGATAATTGATAATTACCTCTTCCTTTTAGGGAGAGGATTGAAGAACAGGAAAATTTTTTCTTGTTTCTCCACGGCGAGTTAGAGGGTTTAAACCTTTATTTTTCAGTAAAGGAAAAACCTTAGATAAGGTAAATATTTTCCCAACTTTTACACGACGCGACCATACCAGCGAACATGATATTATTTATAATAAACAATTGATAATCAAATATTTTTTTAAATCTCTAATTTTATCTATCCCTATTTCTATCTAACTCTAAATATACTCTAATTATCCATTATCTATTATCCATTAATGAATATATAATTTGATTTTTCCCATTATTCAAATAATTAATTTTGAGTATAGCAATCCTAAATTGGTCGTGACAGTTTTAATAATAATTAATTTGAGCTGAAAACCTTAAAAATTCTGACTCCTGTACGGGCTAATTCCTGCGGAATACTGCGCAAACGCGTTTGCGACAGCATTCGGAACGAATTCGCCCCTACCACCAAAATATTACAACTAATTAGAAGATTGCTATTAACTTGCTCAGAAATTAATTCTCTAGCTAATAACTATTTTTCTCTGCAAGATGAGCTTACTTAAGTTAGTCTAATATTTGAGCGATTTTCTGAGATAATAGTTACTATTTTTTTTCAGTTTAGAGTTTAGCCATAGCTCAGTAGGTAGGTATAATTAAATGTAAAATTTCATTGGGAATTAAGCAAAGGGGAATGTTTGCAAAGGATTCCCTAAGAAAGGAAAGCAATTGCAAGAATTGCCTTTGTGTCCATCTACATTAGGAGTTCTATGATTTTTTTATTTTATTACCATTATTCATGCACATTTGTCAATCACTTTTAACTTCTATATTAATTTTTAGGATAACATTTCCTCTATGATGTTAACTAGGTCATATAAATTTCATTTCCTCTTACCCTTCTAACAATACAAGAGATTTAGCAACCAATATTCTTTCATATTTAGGAATACCAAATACTGTAGGATCTCAAGAGGTAATGAGCAAGATAGCTCAACCCCGAATTATCAATATTAAATCAAGGAAATTTTACACAACAATGTCAACAACAGCAACAGAAAACAGTGTTAACTATCTTCATCTTGGGAATAAATTATTAAGGCAAGGTAACTTTGCCGAAGCTGCTGATGCTTACCGCCAAGTAATTAAACTTAATCCTAAATCAGTAGTAGGTTATCAAAACCTAGGAGAAACTCTCAGTTTACAAGGAAATTTAGAGGAGGCAGCAAATATCTATCACCAAGCAATTCAACTACAGAAAAATTCTCCCTGGTCTTACTATAACTTAGGAGAAATTATGATTAAACTTAAGAGGTTTGATGAGGCAATTATTTATCTACGTCAAGCTATTGAACTTAATCCAGATTTTGCCAATTTTTACCAGAGTTTAGGATTAGCTTTAGCCAAAAAAGAATTATTTGATCAGGCGATAGTTACTTATCGTCGCGCTCTTGAAATCGACCCCAATACAACTTTAACTTATCAATATTTAGGTAAAGCATTAGCAAGTCAACAACAGTGGGATGAAGCTATAGAAAGTTTCAATCAAGCTATTGGAATTAATCCCTATTTATCAGAATATCATTTAGGTTTAGGCAAGGTTCTACAAAATGCTGGTCAAATAGAACAAGCAATTATTTATTACAATCAAGCTCTGGAGTTAGACCCCCATTTAGCAGAGGCTTACTATTATATTGGCTCTGCTTTAACTAACTTACAAAGGTGGGATGAAGCTATTAATGCTTGTATGCAAGCTATCTCTCTAAATGTCAAAAATGCAGAAATTTATCATCATTTAGGAACAGCTTTAGCCAAACTGCAACGTTGGCAAGAAGCAGTGGCTGCCTATCAAAATGGAATTGAATTTAATCCAAATTCAGCAATAATTCATCATCACTTTGCTCATGCTTTAGCCCAACTAAAACAGTGGGATGAAGCTGTGGTTGAATATCGTGAAGTTATCAAAATTAATCCCAATTCGGCAATAGTTTATGAGCAGTTGGGAGAAGCATTAACAGAAATGCAAAAGTGGGATGAGGCGATAAATTGTTATCAGAAAGCTGTCGAAATTAATCCAGATAATCAACAGTTTAATCAGCATCTACAGGAAGCATTGGCGAGAAAACAGGAAAAGAATAAAACTGTAATTCAGTCTCATCTGAAATTAGCAGAAATGATGGAACAACAAGGATTTATTGATGAGGCTATTTCTGCTTATCGTCGGGTGGTAAGTCTTAATCCTACTGCTGCTGATTTGCACCATAAATTAGGGTATACTTTAGCAAAGTTAGAAAGATGGAATGAGGCTATTTCTTCTTATCGTCAGGCTATTGAACTTTATCCAAATTCGGAAGTTGTACATTATCATTTGGGCGAAGCTTTGGCAAATTTAGGCTTAGATGAACAAGCAATATCTTCTCTCAAAAAAGCTATTGAACTTAAACCAGATTTATGGAGCGCTCATCAAGCTTTAGAAAAATTACAAGCAAAACAAAAGTAATTTAACGTAAGCATTCAGCTATTAGCATTCAGCAGACAGCTTTTGTAAAGAATCAAGCAATTATAAGGTTGGCTGATGACCAATTTTATTTCCTACGGAATGCTACGCAAACATAACTTTTAACTTTCTTTAGAGGCTAATTACTTCTTTGCTATGATAATAAGTTAATAACTCAAAGCTATTAGTTGACGGCTGAATGCTTATAATTTAACTAATATTTTTACTACTGATAAAATAGTTAATAGAAACTTTTATTGCTGCTCTTGTTTCCCTACGCGAAATGAATGCGCAGCACGATCTAGGAAACTCATAAATATGAAGTCATCCCTCATAAATTTTTCAGAAAATTTTACTTTTAATTTTTACTTCTGACTTCTAATTTTAGAAAATTTTGCTTGAGTTTGTTCTGAGTGGTAGCTTTTAGGAGGACAGCAAATATATTTAAAAATTCATTGCTATAAGACAATTAAAATTGTCTCAAAAAATATAACATTCCTGGTGTTTAAATTTGGTCAGGTAAGGAACTATCAAAGTAGGAGTTTTGAACTTTTGCCAGAGGTCTAATCTTAATTTATCAGAAGAACTACAAAAAAGTGTTAGGAAATTGATAAAACTGAAATATTTTACAGACAATAGTTTTAACTTTATCTGATAGATTAAAGCTATATAATTAAAAAGTATTATCTGATGAGTAAGGAGATGTTTGGCGACAATTATGTCTCCATTTATTCACAACTTGTTCTCTATAAAGCATTTGATTTCCTCGTCTCCGAATAAATTCATTATCATTAATAAAATAGCCCCTACGAGGATTGACAAAACCATTATAGGCAACTTCTACAGGAAAATTTCTCCAACCAGAATTATCTCTATTCCTACGTTCAAATAAAACTAATCTATTACTATTTTGATATCGACAAATGTGGATAATTCTATTCTCTGTTTGGAAAAATGCTTCCTGAGAGAAATTACGATTTATACTTTCACAACTCAAGTTATTATTGTCAAAAGAAGGCTGATTATAATTATCATAAGTTTCAGGTTGTGATGGGTTAGAAGCACCAGAACGGTTTTCATATTGACCACGTTTGAGATAATGATCGTAACCAGACTTAAATTCACCACGGCTTACAGCATCTGCTACATCAGGGTTTTGTCGCAAATATTCTTGTTCATTGAATGTTTTAAAAGCACCAGAACGATTTTCATATTGCCCATATCTGACATAATGTTCGTAACCAGACCGATATTTCCCTTGACTTACTAACTCTGCTACATCAGGATTTTGACGTAGATATCCTTGTTCGTCAAATTCTCTAGTGTAGTTTTCCGCAAGTGCTAGGGGACTGCTACAAATAGTTATAGCTACTGTGGCGATCGCTACTATATTTGTTTTAATCTTATTAATATTCAGCATTTTTAACACCTCAAAAATAATTGTTCTTAATTATCAAGATATCCTCTCAGGGTTAAAGACTGTAGAGCATTTTAGGTAGTTAAAAATTTTTTTTTACTCAAACAGGAAAAAATTGCTCAAATCCTAATTTGATTAGACTTGTAAGGATTTTTTTTCATTCTATAGCTTTTGTCTAACTCCCTTAAGCTCCTGAAAAAGTTGCTATCTTCCTGAAGTGAATAGACATCTCCAGAAAAGAGGGAGTAGTGGACCGACACAGCTAAAACTGTGCATTAGAGAGTAGGGGAGTAGGGTAGGGACGTTGCATGCAACGTCCCTACGGGAGAAAGACTGTTGTTGGGTTATTCCTGCGGAGAAGCAAGCTACGTTCCATGCTTCGCAATGCTAACGCAAACAACCTAACCTACATCTAATGCACCATTTAAGGTGTGTCAGTCTAGTAGGGAGAAATAATTAACGGTTTCTAATCGATAATTGATTTGATTTTTTATTTTTGGAGATATCTAACTTTTGACTTTTAACTTGCCGGTAGTGCTATATCAGTGCCAATTTTTGAAGTGTCTACTTTTAGGATAATCCTGCTTTCCGATATTAACAGTAAAATATGGGATTCGCCTGATGTCTAAGATGTTGCGATTAGAATAGTGGCATATATATATCACTATTTGGAGAGCAAAGTTCCTACAGTTAAAGCATAGAGTTAATCAAGGAATTTAACAATGACATCTAACTTCTGTCTCGAACAAGTTAACCTCCAGTCTTCCTCCTTTGTTGCTGATACTAATACAGATTCTTGTATCACTATTGCGTGGCTTGACTTAATAGCATCAACAGTAGATTATTTTGATGGAGATGATTGGTTAGGTTTATGTGGCGATATTGACGAAGGTGAAATTTACCGAGATTGGTTTATTTGGCAAGATGTAGACTTTTCCGAAGAGTGGGAAGCTTACGATCTGGTTACTAACAAGAGATTTGTGACAACAGATTTATCCTTACTTAAGGCTAAAATTGATGTAATAGAAGATGCCAGAAGCAACACATCTATCAACAACTCAAAAAATTAATTATTGTGAAAAAATACTGTTATTGCAGGTAGCAAAACTTATCGGTTATCTGCATTGCTAGTTTTAATGTTTGTCATCACATATTATCCCATATATTATCAATCTTATCATTGATGAAAATCACAATTTACCTATGGCATAAATCACTTACATTTTATCTCTTTCCACATAATATTAAAATATAAATTCAATTAACGAAGACTATTAAAAATTTGACTCCAGTCTACTCTAATACTTTCAGTATTTTTTTTATTACTTTATTAAATTTTCCTCAGAGAAACACAACGGTTTTCCTTAACTTTGCAGCTTATTCAAGCTGCATTTTTTTTATTGTAGTAGGCTTGCTGAATCATATCAAATCTGGTAGCATCGGTGTAATTAGATAATAGAGTGTGGGAAGTGTGGGGAGATGGATATATCTAGAAATATGGCAATAGCTGAAAATGGAACATTTTTTTATACTTAACCCTAGCGGATTTGATATCAAGATATGAAAAATAGTAAAAAAATTTGTACCCTTGATCAGAGTAATCTTGGGAATATTTGCACATATTAGGGTTTATAGTTCAAATCAGGGGCCGCAAAAATAATAGTGCAGGACAACGTTTGCTTTTGGGGACTTCACTATTATTTCCAAAACTTCAATATTTGCTATTATAGTAGGCGGATTACTAAAATTTAGGAAAAACTAATGGCAACAGCTATTTTGAATGGGGTTGTTTTAGCACAGAGCGATAAGTGTGAAATTGTCGAAGGTAATTATTATTTCCCACCAGATACAGTCAACCGTGAATATTTCAAAGAAAGCAATACCCATACTAACTGTTTCTGGAAAGGTAATGCGAGCTACTACAATATTGAAGTCGATGGTAAAGTGAATAAAGATGGTGCTTGGTATTATCCTAATCCCAAAGAAAAAGCCAAAAAGATTCAAAACTATGTGGCCTTTTATCCTCCTGTACAAATAGAAACCTAGTGCCGCTACGCGGAAGTTAAAACTCAAAATTAAAAAGTCAAAAGTATTGATTAGTAAGGCTTTTAGGATTTTGTAACTGGTCAGTTATTTCCGCCATTCTGCACTATGGAGAAAAATTGGCCACAATCATTCTAATTATTTATCCACAAAACAATAACAAGAGCAAACTATGTTTTTTCTTACTCTTTGTGGAATAATAGCCTCTGAAGCGATATTAATTTGTGGGGTTCCTTAATTTTCTAGATATCCCAATTATTCTAATTATTACTAACAAGGAAAATGGTTTCTGACGGCCTCATTTTTATACTTTTTCTTATCTTCCTAATCCTGCTATTTTTTGGCTCTGGTCTCTAGATTTACAAAAATTAAATCCTTAACCATTTAGTCTAAGAGCTAATATATCAAGATGATATAAATAGAGTCTGATACGATCGTTGCAAGACGGTGATTCAACAAGTTAAGCTTTAATAAAATGTTATTAGCCGATGCAATGTCAAACTTGACTTTTATACAAAAGATTGCTATTGGGGTAATAATTGGCTCAACTATTTATGATTCCTCCTTCAGTTCTCTCCCTCGCAATTATATTTGAGAAGTTCCTTTAATATTTAATTTATTAATCATCTCTAAAATAAAATTTCCCAATTTTAAGACATCTGACTTTATAATATTAGACAGGTGACTTTTAGAGGATGTCCAGATGTTATTCCCAGATCAAGTTTCTCAGAACTCAGAAACTGAACCCATCCCTAGAATCTATCAAATTTTAGGATTTGACAGAATACCTAAAAATGTTTTGGAATTGCCCCAAGAACTGCAAATAGTCAGTATAATTCGTCAGGGATTTTCAATAATTTCTGTGATTAAAGTAGCAGAATATTGTGGTATTTCTGAGTCACAAATGGCAGCTTTATTAGCAACTTCCGAAAGGACTATATCTAGGCGTAAGAAAGATCAGAAACCTCTCGATCTTTCAGAGTCAGATAGACTTTATCGTATTGCCAGAATTTTTGCACACACATTAGATGTATTTGAAAATGTGGAAACAGCAAGAGATTGGCTGAAAAAATCAAATCGTGCCTTGGCTGGAAAAACTCCTTTAGAACTATTAGATACAGATGCAGGCACACAACAAGTAGATGAACTTTTGAATAAAATAGAGTATGGAGTATATAGTTAATTATTGATGATTGATTATTAATGGCTAATAGTTATTAGTTATTAATAAAAACCAATATAAATAGGTGGGTTTTTAATTACTAACAGGTAATTGAATAGTGATTTTTAACAACAAAAAAATCACTATAAACCCTGCCTTTTTATTAAAGTAATGTAAGCACTCAGCAGTCAGCTAGCCTCTTGCCTCCTGCGGAGGAGCTGCGCTAACAGCTTTTGAGATAGATATATAATTTACTGCCACAAATTATATGAGTTAATAACTCAGATTTGTGGTTGAAAATTTAGTAGAATAAAAAAAATGCTGTCTTCATTCATTAAAAATCTAGGAGCTGACTGCTGAGTGCTAATAGCTGTTTGCGCAGCATTCCGCAGGAAATACTTACCAAGTAATAGTAGTTAAAAATAGAAAAATTATGAGTTTGACAATATGGCGAATATCTCATAAAAAATACATTGATATTGCTTTGACAGGTGAAGCTTATAGTCGTAGTAGAGGTCGTTGGAATTCTAAAGGAACATCCTTAATTTATACTTCAGCAACATTATCTCTAGCTGCATTAGAAACTTTAGTTTGCATGGAAATAGAAAATTTTGGTAATATATTTGTATCTATTAGTGTAAGAATTCCTGATAATTTTCCAATTAAACAAGTAGATGAATCTCTATTACCTCATAACTGGCGTGATACTTCTCCACCGGAAGCTTTAGCCTCTATTGGAGATAAATGGTTGACTTCTAAAAGTACAGCAGTTTTGAGGGTTCCTTCTGCTATTATTCCTCAAGAATATAATTATTTGATTAATCCTTTACATCCAGATTTTGAGAAAATTTCAATTGCTCCACCTCAGCCTTTTATCTTAGACCGTAATATTATATCAGTTTGATAAATTTTTGCTAAAGTTTGCTTGTTCTTAGGAATCATTTCAGTTAGCCTCCTGCGGAGGAACTGCGTTTTTTCGTATAGGGAAAGCGGAGCATTCCGATAGGAAAGTTGTGCCCTAGCAAAACAGTTATCAGTTGTCAGGAGGTAACAATTTATAATGTTTATTTTTTCTGAGAGAAAGACTGTTTTATTGTTGACTAAAAATAGTCTGATAACTACAATCATTTTTTTTGATGCAGAGATAATTTAATTTGTACTCCCGACACAGACACCAAATTTACTAACATTTTGGTTATTACTTTCTTCTTTGAATTTGAGCTAAAAAGTATCAACAAAAAGTTGTTAGCAAAACTCTAGTATGGCTAAGAAAAAATTGGTGAGGAGAATTACTAATTATGAATCTTAGACTATAAAATGCTTTTCCAACTATTCCCTATTCCCTATTCCCTATTCCCTATTCCCTATTCCCTATTATCTAATTTAGGTTCATCGGAATTGTAATTATAAATTCTGTACCTTTTCCAATCTGAGAATTACATTTTAGTTTTCCTTGATGTTTTTCCACAATAATTTGGTAACTAATGGAAAGTCCTAATCCAGTTCCTTTTCCAATAGGTTTTGTGGTAAAAAAAGGTTCAAATAAATTACACCTAACTTTTTCACTCATTCCTCCCCCATTGTCTGCTATTAAAATTTTTACCCAATTATCTTCTATTACTTGAGTTTTAATCTGAATACAACCAACATCACACTTTTTTTGTTCCTTAGATTGAGCATCTTCAATCGCATCAATAGCATTACCAATAATATTCATAAAAACTTGATTGAGTTGTCCTGCATAACAATTGATACTAGGAAGTTGACCATATTCTTTAATTACTTCAATACCAAGAAATCCTGGTTTAGCTTTGAAACGATTTTGTAGAATCATTAAAGTGCTGTCAATTCCTTCATGCAGATCAACTTCTTGAATTTCGGCTTCATCCAGACGGGAAAAATTTCGTAGTGATTTAACAATTTCTATAATTCGCTCTGTTCCAATTTCCATAGATTTAAGCACTTTTTTCATATCTTCTTGCAGGAAGTTTAATTCAATAGCTTCAATTTCTTCCTCAATTTCACGATGGGGATGGGGATAATAATTTTGATAAAGTTGAAGTAAATTAAGTAAGTCTTGAGTATAATCTGTGGCGTAAATAATATTTCCATGAATAAAGTTAACTGGATTATTAATTTCATGGGCAACTCCAGCAACCATTTGACCTAAACTCGACATTTTTTCACTATGAATCATCTGAGTTTGAGTCCATTTTAGTTCTTCTAAGGTTTGCTCTAATTCTTGTTTTTGTGCTTTTAATTGAGCTTCTGATTCTCGTAGAGAATTCTCAGCAAGTTGGCGATCGCTAGCTTCAATTGCTAAAGAAATCATATTAGCAATTGAACGGACAAAAGATTCATCTTCAATAGTCCAATATTTTATTGGACTGCACTTTTCTATACAGATAAGACCCACAATTTCTCCACCAACCCAAATTCCTGCATCAAGCATGGAAAAAATATCTAAAGGTTTGAGATAGTTCTCTAAAAATTCCTTGGTTCTCGGATCGTTGCGAGCGTCATTAGCTGCAATAATATTATCTTGTAGTGAGGTAATAGCTTGCAAATAATTGGGATAATCCTTGAGGTTAAGATTTATTTCTCTAATATGTTCATTGAGTTTGTGTTGGTACAAATCTAGAGATTTTAAATAAGTTTTCGAGTCGTCATACAACCAAACTCCTACTCGCTCAACCTCTAATATTTTGGATGTAGCTTCCGTAATTGCTTGTATGCCTATTAATAAATCCCCTTGATTTACAGCTCGATTTTGAGCAAGTTCTATTAATATTCTGTTGTCATTTTGCAGTCTAGTTTGGGTTTTTTTGCGCTCCCTAATTTCCAAAAGTAGTTGTTTTTGAGTATAATTTAACTCGCTTAAAGCTAGGTTTTTTTCTTCAAGTTCTTTTTCCAGTTCAGTTTGAATAATAGCCTGACTTGTTAATGGACGTAATAGCAAAACCATCCCACCTACACCCAAAATAGTCAAAACAATTATGACAATTGCAATAGTAAAAATTTGGCGATTTATCCGAGCATACAATTCCTGATGTTCGATGGCGATCACCAGTCCCCAATTTACTTCTGATACAGGTTCATAGGCAATTATTTGACCATAACTCCAAAACTTAGGTTTGACAAATATTACTCCATAATCTTGAGAAAATAAAGTTTTTTCCAACCCTTCAGCAATTGATTCGGATAAACTTTTATTTTCATTTTTAGATGATAAAAATAATTTTATCTTTTGTTCTTCTAAGGTTCCTAAAAAGACTTCTCCAGTTTTACCAAGACCTCTATTATCTCTGATAATTTTTTCTAAACCCTGGATTTTAAACAAAACCAAATCTGTACCTACTTGCTGTTTTTTTGAATTAATAATTGGTTGACTAATAACCAGATTAAATTCATTTTTGATGCGAATTGGATTACTAATTTTAGATTTTTGTATTAGCAATTTCCAAAGTGTTTTAGGGATAGGTAAACCAAGTTCAACCACTAATTGGTTGTCTATACCAAAGCGACTAATTCCAACTACATCTTCACTCTGGATAAGGGCATCTTCTAGATCGCCTGCTATTATAGAAATATCAAAATCAGATTTATTATTGTTGCGGTTATAAATTTCTAATTCTCGTCTTGCGTAGGTACGACTAGCAATTTGTGAAGTAATACCCCTAGCCCTAGAAAGAAATTCTTCCACTGCTAATCTTCGAGTTCGTAAAGCTGACTGTAAGTTACTTTCTTCATTCCTTCTGAGTTTTTCATAAAGGGGGAATATACTTATTATTGCTACCAATATACTGATAGTAAATATTCCTACCGCAGAATAAAAGATTAATAACCGTTGTAATTGTTTAGAGTTCATTCTTTTACCGAAAAATTAGATTTAAAGCCTTCCTATTAAGGTTAGGAATGAGAATTAAATAAAGCCCAGAATTTTTTTTAAGAACTCCCATGATAGGGAGCTTAGGAAATTCAACTTGTGTAGAGAATAAAATTCTCATTCCGTAGGGTTCATTCTTCAGCAAATAGCTATGGGCGAGAGGAAAAACAGAAGGGATAAAGCAGAAAAAGAATAAACATCCTAATCGTCACCTTTTCCCGCTTTTACCGAATAATTAAGGTCTAAAGTCTCTCCTTAAAAGGAGAAAAAAGAAAAAAATCATTTTGGTCAATCTTATCCATTTTAAGGAGAGGTAATTATTAATTATTAATTGTTAATTATTGAAAGGAATCCTCAACTTTTAGGGCAATCTCCGTTTGTGCCTCTTGTCTCTTGGCCATTTGACTATTGTACTTGACTACCATGAACCCGAGGGTCAGCTTGACTTGCTTTAATTGGTGCGACTGAGGCATTAAATTCAGAACCTTGACCAACTGTACCATTATATGGTAATGAACTTCCGGCAACTAAAGCTTCTATATTTGCTGCCATGAGAGACTTCGGTATCTCTCCAATACTCTGGCCAACTTCAGTTCCCTCTCGATCTAAAAACACGAAGTGGGGAATACCATCTACCCGGTATTTAACCAATTCTGGTAACCACTTACTATTGTCCACATTCAACATCACAAAGTTGGTATTTTCACCATACTTTTGTCTAATTTCATGCAACTCAGGAGCCATGGCTTGACAAACGGTACACCAATTAGCATAAAATTCAACTAAAGTGGGCTTATCATTACTGAAAGCTACATCTAGAGGTGTTGCAGTTTCAGCCATTTCATTTAGGGAAACGGAGGCCGTCTCAGTTCGTAATCCGATAAAAATTGTTACTGATAAAGCGATCGCTACTAAAACAATAATGAAATTTCTCAGGCGCATCGCCAAAGAGGAACTATTTGTAGAGTTAGATGGGTTTACATTCATTGTCAGAAAATTAAATAATGATTACAATTATTGAGTCTCTTTGAGAGAAGGCATCAAAATCAAGTAGCCCTTGAGGCTAGATGAACAAAGTCATCTTGTTATATGGTATAATTAATAGGAATTTCCAGGTAGAAAAATCTATGGTTGTCAGCGAGTTTTAGTCGCTCAAATTTCAGGTATATCAACCACACAGTAAAAATACAACTTTTGTAGGGACGTTCGATGGAACGTCCCTACTGTGTTCTAATATAATAAAAACTGCTGTAACTAAATAATCAGATAATAAAAAAATAAATTTTCTAATTTATAAATAGAGGATTAACCTGTGAAAAAACGAGTAACATTAACATTTCCACAACGGTCAATTCATATGCCCATTACCTATAGATTAGCAAAAGATTTTAATGTTGCTGCTAATATTATTCGCGCTCAAGTAGCACCAAATCAAGTAGGTAAATTAGTGCTGGAATTATCAGGAGATATTGATGAGTTAGAAGCTGCACTAGAGTGGATGAGACTGCAAAATATAGATGTATGTCTAACTAGCAGAGAAATTTTAATCAATGAAAATAGCTGCGTAGACTGTGGTTTATGTACTGGTGTATGTCCTACAGAAGCTCTCAGTTTACAACCTGATACCTTTCGTCTAAATTTTGTCAGATCCCGTTGCATTGTATGTGAACAATGTATTCCTACCTGTCCAGTTCAAGCAATTTCTACTAACTTATAAAATAATGTGAAACCAATACCTTTACTTTCTTTCAGTCTACTTTTAATGAGTTATAGTATTTTGGGCTGGAGTCTAGCCAATGCTCAAGTTTCTCTGTTTTTATATCTAGTTGTTATAGCTGGTATTTTTTTATTAGATGCAATTTTAACCTTTCGTTTACTTGATTTAAAAGCAATAGATCCCTGGTTTCAATCTGAACTTTATACTTTTCTTTCTTCAGTTGTTACTGCTTTTTTATTTGTGGTATTCATTAGATGGATAAACATTTTTATCCATGGTTTAGTATTAGTATCTGCAGGAATATTAGCCAAATTAGAGACTCAAGTTTATGGTTTAAAAAAATGGCAATCTTTTGGAATTTTACTAATTATTTCAGAGGGGGGTCTTGGTCTGGGAACTATACTTTATATATTCCTCAAAAACTATACATAGTAATTCTATTTTTTTTATGTTTGAATATTATACCAAGCGTGAAAAAAGAATTCTATATTTAGGTGAAACTTCAATTATTAAGTAATTAACAGAGGCGGAATGACCTTTTTGATAATTAGCACCCCAGTTATTGTTAATTATTCATCTTTATTAATTCTTCCCCACTCCCCTACTCCCCTACTCCCCATTTAGCGACAACTATATTTTCTAAAGCTTGGGAGTTGGGAATTACTAAAGCAAAATTTTAAATAAAAATAACTGTAATCCCGGTTACAAAAAATACTACTATATTAACTTGTTTTGAATAAAGGATTCAACAGTAAAGAAAGGTTAAGTAGAGGCAATATAGGACAATTAAATTTTATGGGTCATAGCATTTATCAGCCATTAATGCTTTATCTGACAACTACTTTCTGCTTTGTAACTTAGCATTTTCCCAAACATTACCCAACCACAATCACTAATTGCCTTAGCTAATCTTTATTGATTCATTAATCTCTAATTAGGTATAATTAAAGAGAGAGCGATTGCTAGCATCAACATCAGCAATTTAGCCTAGGGTATTTGTAGAAATGTAAAGTTTAGAAATGTAAAGAATAATTGTTATGGACGTTTAAAAAATTGTCACAAATAAACCTACCAATAATAGTTAATTTCTGAGATAATAAAAAATAAGCGTTTAACTGTTCTTGACCCCTACCTATCCATGGTGGGGGTTTTTTGTCTTGAATTACTCTACAATTTTAATTTACTCCAGATATCATCAGATTATTACCAATATCTTATAGGTAGAAATTACTGTCATATTTTTGACAAAAAAAGATGAATTCATCTTTTTTTAATATTTAAACATTGAAATAAACAAATTATTGACTAACTTACTACCTTTGACTTTACCACCCTTTTAATTTCTGCTAACACTAACATTGTGACTTCTTCAGGAGTATCTTTACTATTAATATTAACATGAACATCTGCATTCGCATAAAGTGGTCTTCTTTCTTCTAAAAGCTCCTGTAGTTTACCCAAGGGATTACTATCCTGAAGTAGAGGTCTCGTCCGATCGCCTTGCAAGCGACTATATAAAACTTCTACTGGCGTATCTAACCAAACTACTATCCCATGTTGTAAATAACTCCAGTTAAAAGGTTTGATGACTATACCACCACCTGTCGCAATAGTCAATTTTTTGTAACTAGATACTTCTGACAATATATTTGTTTCTAACTCCCGAAATGCTGCCTCACCCTCAGTAGCAAAAATTTCGCTAATTGACTTGCCAGCAGCTTGAGAAATCAAACTATCTGTATCTAGAAAACGATATCCCAACTCTTGGGCTAACAAATGTCCCACAGTTGTTTTACCAGCGCCCATCATCCCAACTAAATAAAGATTTACTCCTTCCAACAATTCCCTATTACTAATATCCATAATTATCCAAATAATTGAGTCTAAAACCCCGCCTTTTAATCAGCTAATTAGTTATCAGTTATCCGTTATCCGTTAAATATTTTTCTAGTTTTATCAAAATAACAAAAGTAAGAATTTAACTTCTGAATTCTGAATTCTGAGTTCGTTAAGACTCACTGCCTGATTTATTAGCTTGATCGGGAACTTCTTCTTGAGTCTCTTGATTTTCAGTAGGTTTAGATGGTGGGTTTGCAGGTGGGGGAGGAGTAATCACCCGATAATCTGCATCATACACAGATTCGGTTTGACCAACCCCAGAACTACTAGGGTCACGATAACCATAAGAATAAACCGAACCAGACCAAGACTCTGTTTTTGGTTCTTGTTCTACTTCATAACTTTTATCTGTAGAATTTTGACTAACCGAATCTTGTGACTGTTCAGTATCCTGTTCTCTTTTACTAGCGTCCCAAGAATTACTAACTTTAGGAGGTCCTTGTTCCCAGTCGTCAAGGTTTTCATCTTCCTCCCTTGCTTCCGAATCTTTATTTAGGTTAAAAGAGCTTTGAGAATCTGACATTCCTTGAGAATGTGAAGCTCTATCCCTACCTTGACGAGTTTGAGTTTGATTTTGATGCTGAGATTGTCGAGAGCGAGGTCTAGCAGGTTGTAAACTTTTTTTTAACAGGTAATTTGAAAGTACAAAAGTACCATAAATCAATAAGTAAGTAATTACACCTGCAATAAGAGCGGCTAAAATCCATACAGATAGAGGTAGAGGTATAGATTTTAACCCCAGAAAAGTTAAGGACAAACTAGGAGACCCATTTTGCCAAGCAAATAAGGCCAACCCACCAATGACTACAATTAAAACAATTAACAATAGTAAATTCCGATTTCTATTCATGGCCTATCCACCGTTTAATAGGAACACAATCTAAACCAAATTGGTCTAAAGCACGAGCTACCACAAAGTCTACCAAATCTTCTATAGTTTGGGGATTATGATACCAAGCTGGGATTGCTGGGACAATTCTTGCTCCTGCTTCTGCTAGAGTAGTTAAGTTTCGTAAATGAATCAAGCTCAAAGGTGTTTCTCGTGGTACTAGGATTAGTTTACCACCTTCTTTTAATTGTACGTCTGCTGCCCGCTCTACTAAATCTGAGCTAAACCCAGCAGCCAATTTACTTACTGTTCCCATACTACAAGGGATAATTATCATACCCTGAGTTCGATAGGAACCACTGGCAATGTTTGCTCCTATATCTTGCCAAGGATGACAATATAGTTTACCATTAGTTTCTTCTCCAGCTTGCTCTCGCCAGAATTTTTCTTGTTTGGTGGGTTCGGCAGGCATTTTAATATTTTGCTCTGCTTGCCAGACTGAATAAGTAGCTTTTGATGCTACTAAGTCAATAGTATAATTAGCTGCCAGTAAAAATTTAATGCTTCTGACAGCGTAAATTAGTCCTGATGCTCCTGTAACACCGATAACTATTGGTAGTTTAGGAGTAGACACAAAATTACTCATGTTTGAATAAATCTTTTCTTTTAGGGAGTAGGGAGTAGGGAGTAGGGAGTAGGGAGTAATTAGGATAAATTTGAATTATATCATGTCCGCTTAATTAGCGATCAAAAAACTTTTTCTCCTTCTCCTCCTGATATATTCCTTATTTCTTGTATTCTTCCTACTGACTCCTGACTCCTGACTCCTCCCTAATTATTTATTAGCAGTTTTCATGCTTGATAGACCACAGTCGTAATTACCGGGGGCATGATGGAATATTTGTATTCAGTCGCAAGTTGAGGAGCGAGAACTTTGAAACTAGCCTTTGACTCCTGTACGGGCGTTTTGCTATCGCACAACTCCGTTTTTTCCTGACGGAATGCTCCGCGAACATGTCGCGTTTGCGTTAGCATTCCGTAGGAAAGAGAAACGTGGAGCGACATATAAAACGTTTCCGGAGCATTCCGATAGGAAAGTTGTGCGTAGCTAATGGCCAGCAAGCCCCTACGACTCCTGACTCCTGACTCCTACAGCAGTTTTGTGGTTTACTCAACTCAAAAGCGCTGTAATCTTTTTAGGGATAAGGGAGTAGGGAGCAGTTAGGAGAAATGGGAATTAAGCAAGTACACAAAATTTTTTGCTTGTTCCACATCTCCACATCTCCACATCTCCCTTCTCCCCTACTCATTAATCAAAACCGATAGGGATTATTAGAAGGGGGCGAGAACTCTTCATCGTCAAAAGCAGTGCTGCCTCCACTAACTGCAACTAAGTCAATTTGTTGCCGATAATAATCAACGCTCTTAACCTGCACTTCTACCATATCTCCTAGTCGATATTGGTTACGATTTTTGCGTCCCACAAGTGTTTGTTGTCGGGAACGATATTCATACCAGTCATCTTTTAGAGAAGATACATGAACTAAACCCTCTACTCTGAAACTTTCTGTAGAATCAGAGGATATTTCAATTTCTACAAAGAAACCGTAAGACTGTACCCCAGTAATCAAACCTTGGAAAGTTTGACCAGTACGTTCCTTCATTAATCCAGTTTTAATTAATCCTTCTAAGTCTTCTTGGCCATCCTGTGCTACATTTTCTCGTTCAGTTAAATGCACCACTACTGACGTTAGTTGTGCTTCTAAATCTTGTTGTATTTCTGGAGCTAAAACATTCCAGGAGATTTTGCCATGACATGAAGAATGTCCTAACTCTACACCTTCTTTAGAACGACTGGAACGGCGATCACGACCTTCATTAAATACAGTATGTAATACTCGTGAAATCAATAAATCGGAATATCTGGAAATTGGTGATGTACAATGAACATAACCATGTTGTAAAGCTAATCCAAAATGAGGTTGAGCTGTGGTGCTGTAAATTGCTGGCTTCAAAGTATCTTCAAGCAAGTATGTCAGCACCCTTTCTGATTTTGATGTAGTAAATTCCTCAACAAATGCTTGATAGTCAGCAGGTTGTACATCTTCTTCATCTTCTAGATATAAGTCAGCTCCAAGATTACTAGCTAATTTAATAAATTCTTGTATATCTCCTGGTTCTGGCGAATTTTGGACTCGATAAATTGCAGGTACTCCTAGTGCTAGTAAGTGACTTGCTATTGCTTGGTTTGCCAAGACGATCAATTCTGCAACCATGGAACGTGCTGGAAACATCTCAGGAACTATCATTGCTCCCAAGGGACTCTCATCGTTGTAGTAGCTTTTTTCATCTGGTAAATTTAGGTCAAAAGCACCTCTTCGTAATCTGGCACTTCGGACTGCTTTACTAACATCCTGGAGTTTATTGATGGCATTCTCCAGTTGCTCTAAGTTTAGATTAACTAATTCTTCTGTGTTGCCATTAATAATTTTTTTTGTCTGCTCATAGCTGAGATGAGCATCTACCTCGATCACACTAGGTTCAATCTCAAACTCAACTATTTGACCGTTTTTATTGACAGTTATCAAAATAGATATGGCTAGTCGATCTTTTTCTGGTAGTAGGGAAAAGTAATCACTTGATAATCCGTCTGGTAGTATAGGAACTACTTGATCTCGCAGATATATACTGATACTTCGTTTACGAGCTTGTTTATCGAGTTGGGAGTCTGCTTTAATAAAGTAGGCTACATCAGCAATATGAACTCCTACTCGCCAATAACCAGAGGTTGTGGTTTCTATACTTAGAGCATGATTAATGTCTTTCTTATTTAGTTCTCCAAAAGAAATTGTGAGTAGTTCGCGCAAGTCTAGTCTATTTTTTTGATCTTCTTTGGTGGAGTGGTTAACTAGAGATTCAGCTTCTTTGAGAACTACATCTGGAAAAGACCGGGGTAAATCATGTTTGCAACATACTATGTCTAGGTCATCTGCTGCTTCTGCATCTGAACCAAGAATCTGAACCACTTTTCCTATAGGACGTTTTTCTCCTAGGGGATAGCGCAATACTTCGACATGGACAAGGTGGTCTATAGCATCTGCTAAGTCTGGACCTTCTGGTACTAAGTCGAGTTCAAATAGTAGGCGATCGTCTAGGGGAACTGCTCTATAGTAGGGTTCTCCATTGTGCCCATTGATTTGTTTGATTCTTGCTAATAAGGAAGGGTTAGCACGTTCTAATATTAATTTGACTTCTCCTTCCGGACTCCGGCGACGACTTCCTTCTTTGATGATTTTGACGAAGACGCGATCGCCATTCCAAGCGTTACTCAGATGACTTTCCCGAATGTAAATATCTTCTGTTCCTTCTGAGTCTTGTATGGCGAAGCAAAATCCTTTACTGGAACAGCGCAGTTTTGCTTCTACAACTGCTTCTTCCAAAAGTCGCCGATAGCGACCTTTGTCTTTGGCGAGAACTCCTATTTTTTCTAGAGCATCCAAGGCAATTTGTAATTTGCGGATACTTTGATCGTCTTGACAATCTAGTTTTTTCTCCACTGCTTTGGGAGCAACTAACTTGTCGTCACTGAAATTTGCTAGGAGTGTAGCGATGGAAAATTTCATGCAGCGTTTTATCCTTTTTCTTATCGGTTATACTATTCTATAAATTAGTCTGCCATTAAGTGTTTCACCGAGGTTTCCTCAAGTTAGCAGCTCAGTTGTGTTCATGCTAGTTTTTCCTACTCAATGCTTCTTTCATATGAAGCTCTGGTCTAGCCTAGAGAATGCTCTTGAGCCACTTTTGGCAAGACATTTAGTGAGGCTCCTACACTGACCCATTTGATTGCCTCTTGCAGAGGAGCTACGCTTTTCATGTCGCCTAGGGAAACAGTCTGGGATTCTGATGTCTAATTGAGACCATCAAAACTTCCTTTGGGAATATTCCCATTACAGCATTTTATCGTTACCTGGGCTTCCTACCTTTCGAGTTGGTAATACTCCTTGTTATGTTCTGCTATATTGCCATTGACTGGTCATACTGTTGATTTGAAACAACCGTTGTTTGGGTTATTTAGGAGTCTCACCTTTAACTATAACAGTTCATCATCTTGCAGCCAAACTATAATTTTAGCAGATTATGCCAGGGTCAAACCTGTGTGTCGTTATTCACCCAGCCGTTGAAACGATGTGGCTATCTTAAAGTTAGCCTTTTTTTTTGGTTTATTTATCTTATAATAAATTGTCACTAAAGTCAAAAGTATTGATTGTTTAAGCTTTTAGGATTTTGCAAGTGAATGGTTATTTTCACCACGCTCAACTACTACCTAAACTCCCAGCTTTCTTTTCACACATAAAATGCTTATTGGGTTTGCCGTTACTAGAAATCTACGAAAATCAATAAAATATGGAATTATTCTGATTTATCGCTTGTTTCTATTCCTGCTTTGTTCTGGCAGTGTCGGCACTCACCAGTCCACAGGATGGCACGGCCTAATTGAGTACCTGAGCTAGATTCTTTCCTAGTATTTATAGCGGTTTTCACTGATGTTGACTACAAAAATTCTTCCTTCTTCCTCCTCTCCTAGATAATATGAGCCTTCTTCCTTTAATCCCAAATCTCTGTACTCTAAAAAACATGAAAACTGCTATAAGTCTCAATCACAACTTGGTGAAGTAAGTAAATTAAGGCAACGGAAAATTTCTTAGAGAAATATTTCTTTTGCCGTGGCTACTTGGTGTTAACTTCCCCCTATTGTTTTTTTTAATGGCCTTAATTGTGATTTGGCCTTTTTTGGGTTAAATTTTATGATAGCTTCAAATTAGACTTCTGGCAAAAGTAATTTTTGCTAATATTGAAATTTCTTCAGGTTTCACCAAGTAAATAATTATGTTAGAACGTTTTCGAGCTTCTTATCCTAAGGGTTGTTTAATTTCTGAGTTAATTACTATTCATAATGGTAAGTATTTAGTTCGTGTTTTAGTCCAGGTGAATGGTGAAACTTTAGCTACTGGATTAGGATCTGCTGATACTGTGGAGTTGGCAGAAGACAAAGCTAGAGAGCGATCGCTTGCTACTCTTACATTTGATACATCTTTTTCTCCACCTCAAACTTCTGTTGAAGTTTCTCCATCTCCATCTGCTACCAACGATAAACCACAATTTACAAAATATGTCAATACTCCTTTACAAATAAAAACAGAGGAATTACCAACAGCAGGATTAAATCTAGATTCTAATGAAGTTTCTGATACTCCAACTGTTTCGTCTCGGTTAGAGGAATCGGAAATTCCTATCCCACTGGAAAAAGAGGAATTAATAACAGTAGAGTCTAGTATTAATTATGATGATGTTTCTGATTCTCCTCAAGATTCAAGTGGGTTTGATAATAGTTGGTTAGATACAGATTATAGTGAGCAACAAAAGGAAGAAAAAGTTGATGAAACTACAGAATCACTAATAGATTCTAGCCATCATATAGAAAGTGAAATGACTACATCAGAATCAATAAATTATGGAATAGACTTAGCTACTTCAATAAATAGTAATAATAAAATTTATTCCTCAGATTTATCACAGGATGTATCTGATGATAATGTCAATATAGATATCTTAATGGATGGTTTAGGATGGACAAAAGAGAAGGAGCGAGATTTTCTAGAGCAAAATTATAGTCAAAAAACACGCCAATTTTTAACAAATGAAGAGTTATTGGATTTCCATCAATATTTAGATATGCTACAGAAAGTAACTAAGGAAATTAAGGGTCAAGGTTGGAAAGCAAAGCAACAAAAAGATTATTTTGAATATAACCACAACAAAGAGTCTCTGGAACAATTAAGTGTAGATGAATTACAAAGTTTTTTGCTGTATTTGGAAGTATTTGCCAAAACTACTAATGAAATTAAACGTTTGGGTTGGAATGCTACAAAAGGAAAAACTTTTCTCAAGAAAAATTATGGAGAGGAGGGTCGTACAAGACTTTCATTTGAGAAATTGCAAGATTTTTTACAACATTTAGAGGGGTTAGATGCGCCTCAATAGGTGAAGTCAGAAGTTAGAAGGCGCGAAGTTAGAACCAGGGGCTAATGGCCAATCCCCCGTACATTCGCCACACGGACTAAATTTGATAGGCGTTAGAATGTCCTAACTTCCCTGACCACTTATAGTTAATTAGTAATTATTGCTCTGCTAATTAATCCTGAAAGCATTGACAGATAAAGGTTTTAGCCTTTTTACTTCAAAAAAAGTGTAAGCTTTTTGGTGGCTAGAGCTGCTACGCGGAATTCAAAATTCAAAATTCAAAATTCCAGCATTATTGGTTAGTAAGGCTTTTAGGATTTTGTAACTGGTCAGTTATTTCTGCCATCCTGCACTAGAGCTGCAAAAAGCTAGTATTTTAGGCAGACAAGGGCAGAAAAATCAAGGGACAATTCTTCCTCCTATCTCCTCTATAATTCCCATTTCTCCTGTAGGGGCGAATGGCCATTCGCCCCTACGAGGACTGAGGACTGAGGACTGAGGACTACCCTTACCCATAAGACTTTTTCAGCAAACTTTAATTAGGGTTTACTGAAAAAGTATCTTAGTGAGGGAAGGGAATGGGGAATGGGGAGTAGGCAATGATTTTAATGTTAATTTTTCTGCGTTTTCCCCTCGCCAGACTAGGAAAAATCCCTGGTTTTTAATATTGATTTGGTTCTTTTATGGCACTTTCCGCCTGGAAATTCACCACTTAAAACTCTGAATATTATGGGTTGATGAATTGATTCAGCAAACCCTAATTAAAAAGTCAGGAGCAAGAGGAATTATATAGGAGGTAGGAGAAATAATTGTCTGTTAATTTTTCCACTCTTGTCTACTAAAAATTTCAACTTTTTGAGCTTTATCTACCAAAAAATTGCACTTTTTTTACTATTCCCTATTCCCTCCATACCTATTCCCTATTCCCTAATTAACAGGAGATATAGGTTGAGAATTAGAGGGATTACGGTTATAAACTTGGTCAATTATTCCGTATTCCATTGCTTCTGTGGCTGACATAAAAAAGTCTCTTTCTGTATCTTCGGTAATTTTTTCGATGGGTTGACCTGTGTGTTCTGCTAAACATTCATTGAGATATTTTTTGAGGTATAATATCTCTTTTGCTTGGATTTCAATATCTGTGGCCTGACCTTGGGCACCGCCTAATGGTTGGTGAATCATAATGCGGGCGTGGGGTAGACTCATTCTTTTGCCTTTTGTTCCTCCACTCAGCAGAAATGCTCCCATACTAGCGGCTATTCCCATACAAATAGTACAGACATCTGGCCGAACGTGTCTCATAGTGTCATAAATACCCATCCCAGCACTAACGGAACCCCCAGGGGAGTTTATATAGAGATAAATATCTTTTTCTGGGTCTTCTGAATCTAAAAATAATAATTGGGCTACGATTAGATTGGCCAAGTCAGAGTCTATTGCTTCTCCTAAATAAATTATGCGATCGCGCAACAGCCGAGAGTAAATATCGAAGGCCCTTTCGCCACGGCCAGATTGTTCAATAACGGTTGGAATCATATTTTTTAAGTCAAAAGTCAAAAGTTAAATGTCAAAAATTTTGACATTCATCTATCATAGCGATTCTGATTGAACTTTAGCAAATTTATTGGGAAGCCAGGTAGAATTTATTCCTATTTAGGCAACATTTAATAATACAATTTCACAGATAAAATAGTGGGTCGGTTGTTTGCTTTTCATTCTTATTATGACAATATTTATATATATTTTTAAGTTAAAAATTGAAAGTTTTTTATATTAATCTATTCTAGTGATTCTGGTTGAATTTTAGTAAATTTATTGGGGATTCAGGTAT
Source organism: Dapis hubbardiae BLCC-M172 (assembly GCF_050016015.1). Classification (NCBI taxonomy): domain Bacteria; kingdom Bacillati; phylum Cyanobacteriota; class Cyanophyceae; order Oscillatoriales; family Microcoleaceae; genus Dapis; species Dapis hubbardiae. The sequence goes on along the minus strand of NZ_JBNHEQ010000073.1, from coordinate 8,298 downwards.
AGTTTATTAGCATTTAATCAGCATATTATAATACAATGACAAAGCTCAAATATTGCATCAATGCTAGAAATACAACTAAATGAATTAGTATTGAATACACATTCAGGATATAAGTTTCTAGTTTTAGCTATTTCCTATGTGATTAAATCGATGGTTTTCAACCATTCTTCATAACTGGAAACTTTATAGACTTTCATGGTATCAATACCAATTTTTGGTTTGATAATAAATGGTATTCAACAATTAATAATTAATAATTACGCCTTCTGTAATATAATGATTGGTTAAAAGGAATTTTTTTGTTTTTTTCTCCTTGAAAGGAGAGGCTTTATATCTGAATTTTTAGGTAATTTTTTGTCAAACTTAATACTTTTTACTTATACTTATACTTAAAAAAACTCTTTAAAGTAAAAGTTGGAAAAGATTGATTTTGTTAGTTTCCTAAATTTAGATTTATTCTTAAATAGCTCTATTTTTTCAGGTAGATCGTTCAAAAATTAATAATTAATAATTAATAATCACCTTTTCTGTAATAGAAGGATTTGCTAAAAGGATTTTTTTTTCTCCTTGAAAGGAGAGGCTTTATATCTGAATTTTTAGGTAAAATTTTGTCAAAATTAATACTTTTTAGTTCTACTTAAAAAAACTATTTAAAGTAGAAGTTGGGAAAGATTGATTTTGTTAGTTTCCTAAATTTATACTTATTCTTAAATAGCTCTATTTATTCTTAAACAGTTCTATTTTTTCAGGAATATCACTGAAATGTAAATGTTTTGATATCCAATGATAATAATTTTCAGAGGTAGTGTAAATAGTTGGATTATCTAATTGTTTAATTATTTCAATAACTCGTTCTTCAGTAATTATGTTTGTGTCACTATAAAGGTTCATTTTTTGATCTATATCTGTACCCACTAAAGGAATAGCTTTATCTCTAACAGTAGCTTTGAAAAATTCTGAGACGTATGGTTTATCTATACAGAACATAGTTAATTTTTGAAATATAAAACAGCAAGTATGTTTTATGATAGTGGCAGATACAACTATAATCTGGTATTAAGAAAATTGCTGAACCATTTTTCAACTTAGACTTTTATGAAAAATTTATTCTACTACTGATATTTGTAGCTTTTTGTAATAAAAGAAGGTATTTTTCTGTAAGTCAGCTAAAGTCATTGGACGGACTATAAAATTATCTTGGTTCATGTTCATTTTCAAATATTTTGATATTTAACTAAAAATAAAAGGCGTTGCTGAATAAATGTATGATTTTATAGAATTCAGGAGTCAGGAGGACTGAGTCAGTAGGTAGAAAGGAGTTTTTCGGTGACTTGTCATAGAAGAAATAGGTAAAATTTGCATTATATGTTTTGGCTTAAAATTTACCCAAAGTTTAATTTCATACCGTGTTTCAGCAACGCCAAATAAAAATATATCATTTATTGTAAGCATTTAGCTATTAGCGATTAGCTTTCAACTTTTTAACCAATGAAGCAAGCATTGGTTTAACTTCTTCTACTAATTTTTCAACTAGAGAGTTAATGAAACTTATAGCTGACCGTTGAATTTTTATCCTTAATATATTGTTGATTATTGATTATTCATATTCAATATGTAAATGCTATATGGCAGTATGAAATGATTTGTGAAAAAAAACTGTAGGGGTTTGGTTTCTAAATCCCATTTTCGCGCTTGTTTGGATACCAAACTCCTAGATAAAATATTACAATATAAGCGTAGATTGCTATAGTAACTAAAACAAAAATTCATGGTTGCTCAGGTAGTTTGTTCTTCGTTAAAATTTTGATTTGTTACCCTGAATTACTATTGTCTGACTACCAAGATCGATTAAACTTTAAGAAACCAACTACCACGATACATTAAATCGGAAACTCCCCACCAAAATAACACATTTACAATAGCAAAAATCAAAGAACCATTTAATGAACCTGCCGAAGATTGGAAAAATTGTTCATATATCCAAGTTTTGATATTAGGAGCATTTTCGACCCTACTAATATTGTTATAAATCATTAGTCTGGCTAAAAATCCAGAGCCAACAAAAATAAATATGGCATTTAATCCCATTACTTCAAATGGATATCCCCATTTTTGCCAACCTCTAACTTCAATTACCTCATAACAAGCAGCTAATAAAAGTAGAGCATATCCAGCGGTAAATATTACATAGGAACTTGTCCATAAAACTTTATTAATAGGAAAAAATAGTCCCCACAAATACCCTACAATTAAACAGATTAAACCAGAAATTACTAAGTTTAAACTGGTGCGACTTTTGATTGATTGATTTTTGAGCCATTCTCCTGTAAAGTAGCCAATCAAAACAGTTACTATGGCAGGTAATGTGCTAAATAATCCTTCTGGATCGTATGGTTTGTTTGCCCACAAATGTTGTTGAGTAAGAATGAGGCGATCGATATAAGCACCAAGATTTCCTTCTGCGGAAAGGTTGCCAATACCATAACCAGGAACGGGTATTAATTGCATGGCTATTGAGTATCCAATTAGCAGTGTAGCGGAAAGCCAATAAAGTTGTTTTCGGGAAAGGTTAAGAATGGCTATTGCTGCGAGAAGATAGGCTAAACTAATACGTTGTAATACTCCCATTATTCTAATAGTAGTTAAGTCATAATTAGGAAACCCATTTAGGAGTAAACCTAATAAGAAAAGTATGAGTGATCGCCTGAAAATTCTTTGGTAAATTTGTGGAGTAGGTTGATTTTTATCGGTGTATTTTGACAGGGAAAAAGTCATTGCCACACCCATAATAAATAAGAAAAAAGGAAATATTAAATCTGTGGGTGTACAACCATGCCATTTTGCATGAAGTAAGGGTGGATAAACATGATTCCAACTGCCAGGATTATTAACAAGAATCATACTAGCAATTGTAATTCCACGAAATACGTCGAGAGATTTTAAGCGCATTTGAATAATTGATAATGGATCATTAATAATGGATAATGTATAATTAATAATTGATAATTAATCCATTCGGTTTAAACTCTCTCATTACCAATGGGTAATTAATAATTTATGATTAGAGATATAGCAATCCTATTCTATTCGTGTCAAAAATCCTACTACTATTTGGCAATAGATATTAAGGTAATAGACAATAGTTCAATAATTACTAATTACCTCTTTTTATAAAGAAGAGGATTGGCTCAGAGGATTTTTTTTCTTCTCTTGGTTGATTGGATATGGCGAGGAGACCTCGCCATCCCATCCTAACGGAATGCTCGGCAAACAACCGCTTTTTTCTCCATAATTTTTCGCTAAGGGTTTTGGAGTTGATTTATAGTTTTTGAATTGTGAGAACACAAGGGCGGATTACTATATTTTTCATTATCAATTATTAATTATTAATTATTAATTAATTTGAGGTACTTCTTTTTCATATAAATCAAACTCCTGTGGTGTTCCATTTAAGTCAGAGATAAATTTTTCATATAATTCTTGATTACCATTTTCTACATCCCATACTTCATCGACCCAAGTGAGTAAAAAAGCTTCGGTTTGACTAATTTCTCCATCATCTTTTGTAAAAGAACCTTTACGCAATCTTTCTCTCACGCGATCGCTATTAGAGAGAAGATGGTTTAATATATCTTTAGATACAAAATCCAACTTATTTTCCACCTGTGGGTAAGCTTCAAGAACTTCTTTGATTAGGAGGTCGAATACTTCTTTGTGAGTTATTTTTGCCATGATTAGGAAAGTTTTTAATTCGTCTTGTTTAAGATAAGTTTTTTGGAGGAGTTTTACCTATATCTTTGTCTTTTTTTAATATTTAATAGATTAAGTAATTTTGCTTTACTTTCATTCTTAATACTATTTAAAATATCAAAATCATAGGGTATTTAGATAATATTTATAGGTTAATGTTGAGATGAAGATAGAATTATCAACTGTAGTAGTATCTGGAAAATCTTTAGCTCAGTTTTTACAGGGTAAGCATTCAGCTATTAGGATTTTGAATTAAGCATTCAGAATTCAGTTTTTCCTGTAAGGTTAACTGATGACCTTTTTTTCATAAGTTTTAATTCTCATTGGAGACTAATTCCTTTTAACGGAGAGTTAATTAATACTTTTGAATCTCACAATTATGAAGCTTTACTTCCGAGGTAATTAAGAAAAAATTGAACAAATAACTGGCGTTGGATATTTATGGGATTATCTATAATTAGTAATTGCTAATTCCCAAATATTTGTTACATATATATGACATAAAAAAAGTGATTAAAAAGCTAAAAATATTCCTGTTAATCGTAATAATATCAGCTTTAGTTAATCTGGGGCTGGTAGTAAAAAATCAGGGTTTTACTACAGTAGATAACCCAGAATTAGTAGGACTTTCTTCAGTCACACTTAATGCTTTAACAGAAGATATTCAAAACTTTGTAGACAGTAGAAAAATTGCTGGTGCAGTGGGTTTAATTGTTAAAGATGGCGAGATAGCTTATCGTCAAACTTTTGGGTTTAGCAATCTGGAAAATAAAATCCCAATGGTAGAAAATAATATTTTTCGGATGGCTTCTCAAACTAAAATTGTCACTGGTTTTGCTACTTATTTATTAGCTGAAGATGGATTAATTAAATTAACTGATCCAGTTTCTAAATATATTCCCTCTTTCGCTAATATGGAAGTTCTAGTACGAGGTAATTTGGGAAGTGGAAATGATGATACTACCATCCCTGCAAAAAATCAGATTACCATTGAACAATTACTAAATCATACTTCGGGAATCTCCTATAATTTCCAGAACCAACCAATTTTATTTCCCTTATTACAAGCTGCTAATATTTCTGATGGTCTTTCCACCACTTCAGGAACTATTGGCGAAATGGTAAATCGTTTAAGCAAAGTTCCTCTAGCTTTTGAACCAGGTACAAATTATCTTTATGGTCTTAACTCAGATGTTTTGGGTTATCTAATAGAAGTTGTTTCCCAAAAACCTTTCAATCAGTTTTTGGCAGAGCGAATTTTTGCTCCTTTAGAAATGGATGATACGGGTTTTTTTGTCACTAAAGATAAGTTAAATCGTTTGGCAGTTACTTATACTCCAAATACCAATGGAAATTTAGAACCTATAGGTGAGAAAACTAGAGAATTAAAACCTGGTTTATTTATTGATGAAGCTTATCCTTATCTGACAGGAGATACTTATTTTTCAGGAGGTGCTGGTTTAGTTTCTACTCCTAATGACTTTGCTCGTTTTTTGCAAATGCTACTTAATGGGGGGAATTTAAAGAGTAAAGATGGGCAGCAAATTGTGAAAATAGCTAATCAAGAAACCATTGAAAAATTTCTCTCTATTCGTCCTCAAGATCGTTTCAAAGATCGTCCGATAAGTGTTGGTTATAAATACACTAATGGGTTTGAAGTTAAGGAGAATTATGAAACTTCAACTGCACTTAGTTCTGTAGGTAGTTTTAGAGGAGGAGGTTTATTTGGAACTAATTATTTTGTCGATCCAGAAAAAGAAATGATTGGTATTATTATGAGTCAAGTCTATCCTTCTATTTGGGAGTTAGCTGATACTTTTGAAACTCGTGCTTATCAAGCTGAGGTAATTAAGGAAAAAATGAACAAATAAAGAAATAACTAGCATTTGATATTTATGGGATGATAAATAATTGGTAATTCCTAATACCGGAATATTTACTAGAAGATTTACTACAGATATTCTACTTTTTTAGGGAAGGGTTGATTTTCTTATCACTAGATAAAAGTTTTATTATCAGAAAATCTATATTGCTAAAGTTAGTTAACGAAAAGTATAGGGTGATAATATAGTATCTGGCAACAATTAATTAGCTCTGCCTTTTTTCAATAAGTTGTGCGGCAGCAGTAAAATTAATTATTTTATTTATAGCAGTTTTCATAAAGTAGACTACAGAAACAAGATAAGTATTTTGAGGTTTGATAAGTTATAGATTTGAGAGTTGTATTCTATGTTAATGAAAATCGCTATAATATTAAAATTTAACTACATAGAATAATATATTAAGTAGAATTTACAGCACATTTAAAGATAAATAAATTATAGCAGTCTTCATTAATATAGACTACAGAGATTTGGGTTTAAAGGAAGAAGTAAGAAGGAAGAAGGAAGAAGGTTTGTAGTCTACCTTTGTGAAAAACGCTATAATCAATTGTGTGATTTTGTGTATAGCGCTACGCGAATTTAGAATTCAGAATTCAGAAGTAATTCCTGACACTCGTTTAAGCATTTATAAGTGTCCTAACTAATTAACGTAGTGCTATAGCCTTAGATAAAATTGGTATAATCAGAAACAAGTTATTAGCTGTAATTGTTTTAAGTTATTGATTGAGGCAAGGCAAGATCATAAAAATATGAATCGAGAACAAAGAAGAAAAGCAGCTAAAAATAACAGTCAAAAACTACCAAACAATAATCTTCCAGAAAATGCCTTATCTTATGCTTTGTCTTTTCACAAAGGCGGGCAACTACAAGAGGCAAAAGTTATCTATGAAAAAATTATTCAGTCGGAACCAAATAATTCTCAAGTCTTAAATTATCTGGGCGTACTTAAAGCTCAAATGGGAGATAATAACAGCGCCATAAGTTTAATAAATAAAGCTGTTAATCTAGAACCAAATAATTTTGGCTACCTGAATAATCTCGGCAATACTTATCGTGCTGCTCAACAATTAGATAATGCTATTGACTCTTATCAACGAGCAATTAAACTAAATCAAAATTCTACTGACTCTCACCTAAACTTAGGTATTGCTTTGACAGAAAAAGGAATCATTGAAGAGGCGATCGCTTCCTTAGAAAAAGCTTTAAGTATTAATCCAAATCATCCGAGAGTTAATATGACTTTGGGGGATATATTTCAAACTCAAGGAAAGTTGGATAAAGCTATATCTTCTTATATAAAAGCTATTTTTATAGTTCCCAATAATTTTGATGCTTTATCATCTTTAGGTATGGCATTTTATCGCCGTGGCAACCTCAAAGAATCACAAAAAGCTTATCAACAAGCATTAGAAATTAATCCTCATTCCAAAGAATGTTTGACTAATATTGCTGCTACTTTTTATGAGCAAGGAAGAGTTGATGTAGCGGAAGCTTGTTATCAAGCTGTTATTGATTTAATTCCTACTTCTACTGATGCTCATATAAATTTGGGTTTTCTATTAAATCAACAGGAAAAACATGGGGAGGCAATTGAATATTATAAGGCAGCATTGGAGCAGGATAAAAATTCTATTAATGCTATGGCAGGTTTAGCAGAAATTCTAGGAAAAAAGTCTGAGTGGGAAGAAGCAGTTAAGCTATATCAGAAAATTATTAAACTTAATTCTAATTCTGCTGATGCTTATTCACAATTAGGAATAGCTTTGCGAGAAATAGATAAATCTGAAGAAGCGATACGGCTAACGCCACGCTCCGCGAACGCTCAATTTGAAAAAGCTATAAATATTAATCATAGACATATTAAGGCTTATGCTCATTTAGGTTTAGCTTTGCAAGATGTAGGTAAAAAGTCTGAAGCTGAATTAATTTTTGATTGTTCGGAATTAGTAGCTAAATACCAGTTTACGGATGTAGAAGGATGGGAGAATTTGGCAAGTTATAATAGTGACTTAAAAAATTACATTTATCGACATCCTACTCTTTTAAAAGATCGACCAGGTAAACCAATAAATAGAGGTAGTCAAACCTACGAAATTTTTACAGATAATAATCCTGTAATGGCTGCTCTGAGCAAAAAAATTAATAGTTCTCTCCATGATTATTTTAGTAGTTTTACTGATAAGTCTAATTATCAATTTTTCCATAATTTACCCTCAGACTGGAAGTTAAGTGGTTGGGCAGTTGTTTTAGAGTCGGAAGGATTTCAAAATTCTCATATTCATCCTGAAAGTTATTGCAGTGGCGTTTATTATATTCAAGTTCCAAATACTATAAAATAAAATAATTCTGGAGCAGGTTACTTAAATTTTGGAACTTCTTTTATCTCAGAGTTAGATATGGAAAATTCAGATAAATATAAAATTCAACCACAAGCAGGATTATTAGTAATTTTTCCTTCTTATTTTTGGCACTCTACTATTCCATTTACTGGAGATAGTGAGAGAATTTGTATTTCATTTAATATGATTCCTGTGGGTAAGTAAAATTTTCTAAGGTTTGGCTAAATATTAGTCATCTGTTGGGAGGAAGTTTCCAGATAAATCCATTTTTTTATCCTGTCTAAGCAAATAATTCTGGGGAAAGTCTCTGAAATTTTCCGACTAGG
>NZ_JBNHEQ010000072.1:4412-14792 GCF_050016015.1 Dapis hubbardiae BLCC-M172 | reverse complement strand
CACTCCCCTACTCTCAATCTCTAATTTTAAATAGACCCCTTCAGGGGTTCTATAGAAGCCCTAAGCGTATCTCCAGAAAATAGGTTGGAGGTAGAATTAATTGATAAAAAATAGGTAATAATTGATTTGATGATTGGATGAGTGGCAGATATCTAATACACCCTATCTCCCCATCTCCCCATCTCTCCACACTCCCGTACGGACGCCGAAAAGCTAATAGCTGACTGCTGAGTGCTGAGCGCTGAGTGCTGAGCGCTGACTGCTACTTCAATGACACTTATCGACTGAAAAATCGGTACTGATATGGCTAATTTCTCTATTTTCTGCTCCTAAACATCTCCCGTTATCCTTAAATTGTTAACTCACGATACGAATGAAACGGCCCTACCCCTTAAAAAGGGGGATAATAGGGGATCAGTGAAAATCGCTATATCTCCTAGTATTACTAATTTAATGAAAAAATAATGACTCTCAAATTTAACCATAAAATATTCTTCCAACCTCTAGTTATCTTGCTAATTATTTCCATAACTTTAGGAATAGGCTTCCGTTTTTTCCACCTTGATAAAAAAGTCTATTGGCATGACGAAGTATTTACTTCTTTAAGAGCTGCAGGTTTTAATCGGACTGATATTGACCGAGAATTATTTCAAAACCAAATTATTCCGGCTGAACAACTACAAAAATATCAAAAAATTCAACCACAAAGCACTTTCATAGGCACTCTCGAATCTCTAACAATTGAAAATCCCCATCATCCACCTTTATATTATTTGATGGCTCGGTTATGGATGCAAAAATTTGGCGGTTCCCTCACCGCATCTCGTAGTTTACCAGCATTAATTAGTTTATTATCTTTGCCATTAATCTATGTTTTAAGTTGGCAACTTTTTAACTCCCATTTAACTGCTTTACTCGCAACTACATTTTTAGCTTTATCGCCTTTTGAGATTTTATTTGCTCAAACAGCAAGGCAATATAGTTTAGTTACTGTTTTGATTATTGGTAGTAGTATTTTATTATTGCAGGCTTTAGATTCTCGAATTTGGAAAAACTGGGGATTATATAGTATTGTTTCTGCCATTGGTTTATATACCCATTTGTTTTTTTGTTTAACTCTTATCTCCCATGGGATATTTGTGATTAGCAATTGGTTGCTCTCAAATTATGTAGCAATAATTTCCTCTAAAAACAAATCTAATTTATCAAAATTTAAACTTTTCATTCAAACGTTACCCTTGGATTTTTTCATTGCCTCAGTAGCAATAATAATTCTCTATATTCCTTGGATAGTAGTAGTAATTAATAATCTGCAACGAGTGTATGATACAACAAATTGGGCAAGGGTATCAGTCAGCTTTGATTTTTTAGTAAAAAAGTGGATTTTGAGTTTTTCCAGTTTGTTTATTGACCTAGATTTTGGTTTTAATCATATCGGCACATATTTACTAAGATTGTTATTTTTAATTATTATTGTTTGGGGAATTTATACGGTTTGTCATTCTTGTAGTCTTTCCAGAAAATTATTTATCCTGACTTCTATTTTTGTACCTTTGATAATATTAGTAATACCAGATTTGCTCTGGGGTGGGAAACGCTCTACTGTCACCCGTTATCTAATTTCCTGTTTTCCAGCAATATATTTATCAGTTGCTTATTTATTGGCAAAGTATTTAGGTAGGGAACATCCTACTTTATTCGGCGAGAAAAAATACTGGCGGGTAGTTTTAGGGATATTGTTAACTGCTAGTATTGCATCCTGCAGCGTCAGCGCTTTTTCTGATACTTGGTGGAGTAAAAGTGTGAGTTATTTTAATGCGGAGGTTGCCAAAAAAGTTAATGCTAGCGACTCCCCAATATTATTGACTGATCTAGGCGATGATTATACTAATACGGCAAACTTAATTTCACTCAGTTATATATTAGATGATGATGTTCGACTATTGTTGTTGAGTCAGTCGCCTAATTTAGAAATGTTTGGAGATGAGTCGGAGATATTTGTATTTCGACCTTCTGGGAGACTGGGAGAAGTGCTGAAAGGAACACAGTGGGAATTTCAGTCTATTGTAGATGGAGAGTTGTGGAAAGTGAAGAAAAGGTAGGAATAAAATTATGGTGAAACTGTTGATGAAAAATCATATTATGTTTAGTATTAGTATCGCTATGTTAGATAATTGTAGGTTGGGTAGAACAAAGTGAAACCCAACAAAAACATTGGAAGGAAAAAATTGTTTTTTTCGGTTGTAAATGCTCTGCAAACGTTCCATGCTGCGCAATGCTAATGCAAACAAGCAAACCTACAGAATTTGAATATTTTTGAGTATAGATGTACCAAAAGTATAAGAAAAAACACAATTAACTATTGAAAAAATTATATTGTTTGTAGTTGGGCTTTAGCGCCAAATATATGTCTAGCACTAAATAATACCATTTCTCAAAAACTTTTCTATATTTACTTGAGCAGGGGAGTAGGGGAGTAGGGGAGTAGGGGAGAAGTAAACATAATCATAATTAATGTTAAATTACTTCACTCTTAGCAAAAAAGTATTGATTATTTATTAATTACTTAATAGCTGAAGTGTTCCCTAAGTATAGCATTAATGCATGGGAATTGGTATAAAATATAGAAACCGGGTTTGTATTAGATACCCTATGATAGTGATATCTGTCTTCCACAAACCCGGTTTATTCGCGGGATAATCCAAATTTTAAGCTTTTGTTTTCTTTAACTCATCCAGATATTTTTCTAGTTTATCTAATTCTGCCACATATTCAGATAATTTAATTTGATAAACCTGCAAGTTTGAGCAAATTTTCTCTGCTTCTCCTGCCTGACTTTCTCGTTGCCAAACTAAAGCTTCAAGTTCTGATTGAAATTTCTTTGTGTAATCTTTTATTTGCATTTCTGCACTGCGAAAGTCTTCCTTAACTTGCTGCTGTATAACTAAATCAATTACCTTTTTACTCTCTTTAAGTTGTTCATCAATTCTCCTACAAATTAATTGCGAAATTGCCTGCAAGTCTACTTCAAAGCTTTTGACTTCCACATTGACAAAATATATTTCATCTTTTTTGCAGTTTCGCTTTTTTACCTCCTGTTTGTTTTCTGTATATCTGATTCTATCCAGAATTTTATCAACTTTATCATCTATCATTCCTTCAAAATTTAGAAGAGGAATAATAATCGGATTAATATTTAACTTTATTTGCAAATATTCACCCAGGTAGACAGAAAGTTGATTAGATATTTCTTGGATTTTGCTTTGTATTTCTGTTGCTAAGTCTTCCCGAATTTTAGTTCCTTGCCGAGTCATTTTATCTTGCACATCTACCCACAAATTCTGAATATGAGGGGAACAGTATTCATTGATTGTTTTAATCAACTTTTCAGCATCTTTCTCTTCCTTAAATCTAATTTTATAAATATTTTCTGAATTCTGTCGCTCAACTTGATTGAACAGATTATCAAATCCTTGAAAAATTTCTCTAAATAAACCACCTCTTGACTTAGTTGGTTTATCAAATTTTGACTGGTCAGATATGGAATTTGCCAACTGTTCAATTTCGGTTTTTATCTGCTCTTTAGCATCCGTGGCAAATAATTTTAATTCTTGCCCAAACCTTTCAATTAACTTTTTTTCCTGTTGCTTGACTAACTTTTTTACTTCTAAAACCTGCTGATTGGCACGATCGGCTTTTTCAGCATATTCTTCGACTTTTTGTTTCAGAGTTTCCAGCTCAATTTCCCATCCTTGAATTTGAGTATTTAAACTATCCTCAATTCCTTTAACTACTTTTTCCAGTCTTGCCAAAACATCCTCTAAAAGATTTACTCCAGAATTTTGAGTAATAGTCTGAATAACCATTTTTTCTATTTCTGGAATGTTACTATCTATTAATGCTTGGGGAGCAATTTCACTAGGTAATGGAATTTCCTTTCGACCCTTTTCATTTTTTCTGCTATACTTGGCACTGAATGAATCTTCAAACTCTTCAATATCAAATTCAGTTGCTGTTTCTTTTATAATCAATTTTGCTAAAAGTCCCTGTCGAGAAATAGCAGGATAAATTCTGGGATTAGGAAAACCAAAGTTAATTAACTCTTGCTTTAACTCATTAATAACTTCAGGAATTTCTGGGTCTTTTTTTGTCTTTAAATCAACTTTGTTGAGGATAAAGTAAACCTTACCTGCATCTTTGTTGAGTATTTCTTTACGATTTTCTACTACTTCCTTGAATAAGTCTAAAATAGCATTATCTTTGTAGGAAGTGTAATTTAGAATAAATAGAATTGCGTTACAAGTTCGCAGCGCTTCTAATGCAGTTTGCTTTAATTTTACCGTATTAAAATTAGCCGACTCCCACTCATTCGGACCGGGAGTATCGAGTAGAGAAAAACCAGCTAATGAGGGAATTTGGCTAATAGCTTCTATGGGATGTTCAACTTCAAATCTAATTGTTTTATCAGGATTATTTTTTTCCCGAATTTCCCTGGTACGCTCTAAAAATTTCTGTTGAATTTCTCCTGCACTTCCTGCCACTAAAATTACAGGTTGCTCCTTAAGTTCGCGATATTCTAAAAGTCTCGGAGTTGCCCCATTAGAAATATGTTTAATATCGGTTCGACAAATAGTACAAGCTGCATTTTCACTAGCTAAAATATCCGCCCCAATAACAGCATTTAGAAATGTACTTTTACCAGCTTTCATTGCTGCGACTACTGCTACTTGATACTTTTGCTCTTGCAAATTTTGGAGAGTTTGAACGAGATTATTTTCAACAACTTCTAATCCTTGAGTCTTATCTCCTTCTGTGAGTTTACCCCGCCGAAATTCTTGCAGGAATTGTAAAATTTTACTTCCAGTTTGATTAATTCTGTTGTGTAGTTGTTGAAAATTTTGAGAGAACATATTTTGATAATTATGATTCATAGTAGGTGGTTGTTGATAATTTGATTCTAGAGGTTGATGATTAGGTGAAACAATTTTTTGCAGTGGTTCAAATTCTTGATGCCAAATCAAAGATTTCTTCAAGAATTTAGAATTTAGAATTTAGAATTATCTCTTCTTATAAAAAAGAGGATTGGCTAAAAGGATTTTTTTTTCTTTTTTCTCCATGAATGGAAAGGCTTTATACCTTGATTTTCCGGTAATTTAATCTTGAGCATAAATCTTGACTTTGCTGATAAATTTGAGTTGCAAATACTCAATTATTTGCCTAATTCGCTGAATAAGTTTGTCAGGGGTAGGGATTTTTTTCCTTTAACAATAACTTCGATAATTCCCTGCTCAAAAAAACTTTTGGTTTTGATTCCATCAGTTATAAGTAAGTAGTCTAGTATCTCCCTAACTGCTTCAGCATTTCCTTGTTTAGCAAGTTCTATGATTCTTGCAGAATCAGAATTTAGATAATTATTTTCCATTTAATATTCTCCTTTAGCTTATGTCAAAACGAGAGGAAATAAATTGTTGATTCTGGGAATTAATAAGCTGTTGTTGTTGAATCGCCCGAACTTTATTTCGAGCATAATAATAACTGGGAATAAGAATTAATTCTTCGTTGGCTTCGCAGAGAACTTCGTTAGTAATATCTACTGCTTCTCGAAAACTTTGTAAAGCATAAATTGAAGGTTCTCTATCAATATCTGCCATTAAGTAAATTAGATGTTGCTGTAATCTTAATGCTAAACGTAGACAATCTTTTTCCACTTCATCTAAAGCTTTTTGTCGGATTAAATCTTGAATTTGCCTTTGACTTTTATCAGCTAATTCATAATATCTTTGCTCCAATTCTGCATATTGTTCAGATAATTCATTGGCAATTTTACGGTGATATTTTGCTGCTTGTCTATCCTTTTCTCCTACTGCATGAGTAGTAAAAGTTCCTGCAACAGCTCCTACTGCTAAACCTAACGCCCCAATAATAAAAGGAAAAACCATAATTAACTCCTGGAAAAATTATTCTTGTTTGTAGTTTTGCTTTAGCGCCAAATTTGGAAAATGTTGGGTTTTTCCGTTGCAAATGCTCCACAAAAGTTCCTCAACCCAACCTACATAAATTGCTCAATAAATTATTTCGGTTGCTCTATTTGGGTTAATTCTGTTGTGGAATTGTTGAAAGTTTTTAGAGAATATATTTTGATAATTATGGTTCACGGTAGGTGGTTGATAATTTGATTATAGAGGTTTATAATTAGGTGAAACTATTTTTTTTTACTGGTTCAAATTCTTGATACCAAGTCAAAGATTTCGTAATTCCATCTTGAGCATCAATCTTGACTTTGCTGATAAATTTGAGTTGCAAATGCTCAATAATTTGCCCAATTCGCTGAATAAGTTTGTCTGAAGTAGGGATTTTTTTTCCTTTAACAATAACTTCTATAACTCCCCGATCATAAAAACTTTTTGTTTCTATTTCATCAGTTATGAGTAAGTAGTTGAAAATCTCGGTGACTGCTTCAGCATTTCCTTGTTTAGCAAGTTCTATGATTCTTACAGAAGAAGAATTTAGAGTATTATTTTCCATTTTGTTGTAATCTATAGAATGTTTATTCTGACTTCCAGTGTAGGAATATTCTTGAAAAAAACTAGATTTATTTGACAGCTCAAATCCTTGCTTATATTTCCTAAAACCTCCTAAATATTCTCTTTCTTCAGCGCGGATTAAATTTCGGTTCCAATAGTCAACATAAATAACTATCAATTCCTCATTTAGTTGATATAAAACATTATTAGTAACATCAACTGCTTCTCGAAAATTATTTAAAGTCAGTTTTGATGGTTCAGAGTCAATTGCCTGCATTACTGAAAGTAAATTTTGCTGTAATCTTAACGCCAAACGTAGACAATCTTTTTCCACTTCATCTAATGCTTTTTGTCGTTTCAATTCGTTAATTTGCTGTTGACTTTTATCTTCTAATTCATCATATTTTTTCTTCAATACTGTGTACTTTTCAGATAATTCATTAGCAATTTTGCGGTGATATTTTGCTTTTTCTCTATCTTTTTCTCCTGCTGCATGAGTAGTAAAAGCTCCGACAGTAGCTCCCACTGCCGCACCTATCCCACCAATAATAAAAGGTAAAACCATAATTAACTCCTAGAAAAATTATATTTGTTTGTAGTTGCGCTTTAGCGCCAAATTTGGAAAATGTTGGGTTTTTCCGTTGGAAATGCTCCGCAAACGTTCCTCAACCCAACCTACATAATTTCAGGATAATTGTAGGTTGGGTAGAACGAAGTGAAACCCAACAAAAACATTGGGAAACAATAATATTATGTTGGGTTTTTCCGTTGGAAATGCTCCGCAAACTTCCCTCAACCCAACCTACATAATTTCAGGATAATTGTAGGTTGGGTAGAACGAAGTGAAACCCAACAAAAACATTGGTAAACAATAATATTATGTTGGGTTTCATTCCTCTAGATAAATTGAATATTTTTGAGTATATATGTACCAAAAATTTCAGAAAAAAACAATAATATTATGTTGGGTTTTTCCGTTGGAAATGCTCCGCAAACGTTCCTCAACCCAACCCACTTCCTAACTATTTGTAGGTAAAAAACCTTGCTCATAATTACCAGATAAATGTTTAGAATTATTAGGCATCGCTCCTAATGACTTAGCTATAGCTACTGACTCTAAATACCGCTTCAGCGCTCCCTCTATTCCTGGTTCACAAGGTCGATTTTTTATCTGTTCATTTACTGCATCTGCTTCTGCCAAAAAATCTAAATTTTTCTGATGTTGATAAGTTAATTCATCCTCTATTTCTTGGAGACGTTTTAAGTCTTCCTTAGTCAAAGAATCATAATAATTCTTAACTGCTTCCTTGTGACTTTCTAAAATGTGGAAAAACTCATAAACCATACCCGCGCCACCCACTGCTAACAATACTGGCGAAACTGCACTCAACGCCATTCCAATAGGTGGGCAAAGAGAAGCAACTGTAGTAATAGTAAAAGCAGATGCAGCACCCACAGCACCCCCTTTTCCTGTATCTTTCAGGGTTTCCAAAATTGCTTCACCCTCAGAAATTTCTCCACGCACTACTCGCAAACCATTGGTTAAAATAGAAAAAGGAGCAGTAGTTACTGCACCGATCGCTGCTCCCATTGGTGTTGCTTTAACTCCAGCTTTCACCGCTCCCGTCAAATTATCAACGTGCCATTTTGCCCCCAGTTTTGCCTGTTCCTGCAAAGTCATATCCTGGTTCCCGCGTGCCCTGTTATCTTTGGCATTTTCCCACTTAATATTACTGGGATTATTTGAACCACCTTTACTATGTGGTTTAACGTGACTCGCATCTTTATCAGACAGATAGTCTCGCATATTTCTAGTAGCATTTTCAGCATTAGTTCCCGCTCGTTGAGATGGTGGCACTTTGTTAAACATTTCTTGAGCTTGAGCGTAAGTTCTCGATGCTTCTCCTGGACGAACTCCCCCTCGATAAAATTTTCGCGCTGCACCAGCAAATAAATCTTGAAATTTAGCGTTGTAGACTTTACTTGTAGCTGCTGCGTTAATGGCAAAGTTACGTTGCGAGTCATTGGACATGATTTTTTTGCTCCAAACAATATTACCTTTTAATTAGAAAATTTAAGTTTTTTCTATTAATAGCTAGACAGTTCAAATTTCTTTGGATAGCCATTGCTAGCCACGGCTTTCAGCGAACCCAAGGTGAGAAACTCTCACTCTTGAAGCTGTATGTGCTGTAAACCTTTACCAGTAATACTTTCAATCTTGAAAGTAAATCGTTTTTTAGAAGAACTTTGTACTCTCCAGTATTAATAGGTTAAGCTTTTTGTTAGTTGTTTGGATATTGTGGAAAATACGGATTTTTTATCCGTATAATCAAAGATTGATTCGGGAGGGGAAAACTTATACCTTTAAAATAAATTTTTAATTGTTTATCTGCTAAGGATATAATCTATACTGTTTATTAAAATCAAGATTGCTTCGAGGGTTTGAACTGTGTAACCTTTTAAGTTTAGTTTTAATTACGCCCCTCGCAATGACATATACAATAATAGTTACTGTTTATTCAAGCAAAAAGGCGGGCAAATATTTACCCACCCTTTTTGCTTCTTACTTATTCGTTTTTTAATGAATCAAACTTGGAGAAGTCAACACAAATACATCTCGATATCCCATCTCTTCTATCACAGGTTTTATCGGAGTTGTAAAGTGGAAAAATTCATGGTCATTTACCAATAATAAATCCCCTGGATTGAGAATTTTACTAAATACTGGCTTTTCTTTTTTCGCCGTATAAAGATGAGTTGCTCCACCTTGAATATTATGTCTATTTACTGCAAATATGCCTATAAAATCTGTGCCGTCTCTGTGAATACCTTCGGGTGCTGGATTACCTGAATTATTAGGGGAACAAATAGTTCTAATTTGATGTACTCCTATTTCTGCTTCTGGATGTATTTTACAGGAATCACAGAAGGCTAATATCATTTTTTTAAAGTTATCTAAGGCGATAAGTCTGTCATCTATTTCAGCAAATTCTCTTTTAATATCTCCAGCTAAAGGATTGTAATTTTTGCTTTGGAAAAGATAACCGTGAGGCTGCTTAACTAACTCTTCCCCTGAGATAATAAAACGAGAAAGTCTTCTATAACGATAGTTACCTTTTATGTATAGATCAACAGGAAGGTCGGCAAAAAACTCTTCAAAACCTTCCATGCTAATTGAATTTACCTTTTTGTAGGTAAACATAAAAGCGTAATCTAAATTGATTGATTCTAAAATTTTTTGCATAGATATTTTCCCCCATTTTATGGAGTAAAAATTGAGTTTTATATTGTTTATATTTTTAGTATAGCTCAGGTTTCTGAGAAGTGTTGCTAAACAGTATACAAACTATTAATTTTTGTAACAAAGTGTATCGAATTACTCAAAAAAAGGTTTATATCAAGTTAATTAACTAATACTGTTTCACAGAAGTTAAAAGTCAAAAGTCAAAAGTCAAAAGTAAGATTTTATAGACTCGAAACTTTGATGCTACATTAATTTCAGGAAATTATTTCACATAAATAGTTTGAAACTATTTGTGACATCTTTAAAGTGAATTGGTATAAGTAGGTGAGCATAAAGGTTCGCAACATTAGAGGGCGGGTTTTGAGAACTATATTGAGATTAGGTCAAGGGTTTTGGTTAAACCCACCCCTACAATTTTTTGAAAGTTTAATTAGACTTAACTACTTAATAAATAGTACAAAAATTGTTTTCTAATTCTGCGTGCGAATCATCCGTGTTATTAAGAAACCGGGTTTATGGGAGGTAGATTTTATATGGTAAAGCATTTAATATAAACCATTAAGAAACCGGGTTTATGGGAGGTAGATTTTATATGGTAAAGCATTTAATATA
>NZ_JBNHEQ010000072.1:3098-4312 GCF_050016015.1 Dapis hubbardiae BLCC-M172 | reverse complement strand
AACCCGGTTTCTCTATTTCTTCAAAAATTCCTATAATGCCTTTTTTCCCAAGTCAAAATCAACCTCTTACTCCTTTAACTAAAGCTTGACAACCTTGTAAGAAAATACTCACATCCATACCCAATCCAATATACTGAACTCCACAGTCAATCCATTTTTTTGCAGTCTCAGAATTATTAGTAAAAGTACCAACAGCTTTTCCTGAACTCCGAATAATTTCTACTGCTTTTTGCATTAATTCAACTACTCGAATATCATCAACTTGACCAGGAATACCTAAAGACTGAGATAAATCATAAGGACCGAGAAAAATTACATCAATATGAGGAACTGTAACAATTTCTCTCAGATTTTCGACGCCTTTTGTACCTTCCACATGAACTACAACTAAAGATTCTGCATTCAATTTATCGGTAATATTACTACCTGCTGAAGTGTAAACTCCAGCGCGAGTTCCAAATGATAAACCACGACAACCAATAGGATTATATTTAGCACTTTGCACTACTATTTCTGCATCAGTTATTGTTTCTATTTGTGGAACTTGTACGCCTGCGCTTCCGATATCAAGAGCGCGTTGAATTTGTGCAGCATCATTTTTGCTGACTCTGACAACTGGTGCAATACCTCCACAGTCAGCAGCACGACAAAGGTCTTCTGCAACTAGAATATTTAGAGGTCCGTGTTCGAGGTCGATAACTGCGAAATCAAATCCTGCTATACCGCAAATTTCAATGAAAGCAGGGTAAGCGCAATTCATAAAAAGTCCGAGTACGACTTCGCCGTTTTTGAGTTTTTGTTTGAGTTGATTTTTTTTCATGGTTGATAAATATATAGAAAAGAGGTAATAGGGAATAGTAGTGGGAGCATCTTGCTCCCGTTCCAGGTATTCCTTATTCCTGTATATCATTACTATGTCAGACTACCAACAATATTACTAGAGAGTTTGGAGACCATTAGTAGAGGGTTTGGAGACCAAACCCCTACCAGGAATTTTAATTCTGGTTAATTGCTTTTTCCCTATTTTTTTACGAGGTACGGTAGTGGGAGCATCTTGCTCCCGTTCCAGGTATTCCTTATTCCTGTATACCATTACTATGTAAGACTACCAACAATATTAGTAGAGGGTTTGAAGACCATTAGTAGAGGGTTTGGAGAGCAAACCCCTACCAGGAATTTTAATTCTGGTTAATTGCTTTTTCCCTATTTTTTTA
>NZ_JBNHEQ010000072.1:0-2998 GCF_050016015.1 Dapis hubbardiae BLCC-M172 | reverse complement strand
TATTCCTGTATACCATTACTATGTAAGACTACCAACAATATTAGTAGAGGGTTTGGAGACCATTAGTAGAGGGTTTGGAGAGCAAACCCCTACCAAGAATTTTAATCCGGGTTAATTCCTTTTTGCCTAAGCATTTCTGCTAGTCTGTCTGCGCGTTGTTTTTCCTGGTCTAATTGTTGTTGTATTTGCTCTGCACGTTGTTTTTCTTGTTCCCGGAGTCGATATAATTCTACAGGGGTGAGAAACTTGTTTCCATCTGGTCGATATATTTCTAGGGTCTCTGCTGTAAGTTCAAAGCGAATACCTAGACGCGGACTTACCCAACCATTAATTTCTGGAATTGCTTCTAAACTATTCCCTACTCTAGTTGAACCGACAAAATCATTTTCATCGGGGTCATAGATATAATATTCTTCAACTCCATATTGTTGATAAAAAAGTAATTTTCTAGTCATTTCCTGGGGGCGGTTGCCTGGTGACAAAATTTCAAATATAACTTGGGGAGCAATATTATTTTCTTCCCACTGTTTATATGAACCCCTATCTCCTTTTGGTCTACCAAAAACAACCATCACATCAGGTGCTTGGCGAATTTTGTTATTTCCTTCCATGGGATACCACAGAAAATCTCCGGCAACGAAAATATCCGCTACTTCAGCAAATAATATTTCTAGGTTTTCTTTAATAGTAACTATCCACCGAAATTGTTTGGTATTATCTGCCATTAGTTGACCGTCGCTATCAGGGTAAATAATTTCTGATTTAGTATCAGTAGTTAGTTGTTTGATCATATTTTGTTTAAACTAATTTGAGGGAAAAGAGTGTAGGGGTTTGGTCTCCAAACCCCTATAATAATGATAACCCTGTAGGGATGTTTCACTGCGTGACATGAAACGCATTTTTGTTATACAACGTCTCTACTTTTTAAGGCGAAACGTTTTTGGAGGGTTGTTCAAAATCTCCTAAAAACAACTTCTGACTTCTGACTTCTAACTTCTGACTTCATTACTGCACTGTTACCACTTCTTCTGAACTTTCATTTGCCAAGCGATCGACTGCCCGCAAAGCATAAGTTCCTGGCGTAACTCTCACCGCATTAGTAGCAGAATTTAATACTTGCAACAGCGCCCATTGATTACCATTTTGCTGATACAACGCCCAAGAGCGAACATCTCCAGTATTATCAGCACTCCAACTAATAACATCAGAATTAACCTGTACTCCTGTAGGTGTTGCGGGAGGTTGGTTATCTAACCACGGCATCGCTGGAGGTAATGCTGGAGTTGGATAAACTGAACTTTTGAATACATTATTTACACCCGACACATTATCTCGAAACATCTTCATACTAAAAAAGATATTTCCTAAAGAAAGTTGACTTGCTCTCTGACGAGAAAGAGCAACTTGTCTCTCAAACTCAGATACTGACCAACCAGAAACTTGTAACTGACTTAAATAGTTTCCAGCATAAATATGACGACGTTGGGGGTTTTGTTGCAACCACCAATTTAACAACACTGGATAACTCTGTTGAGGTGGGTCGATGCGCCAATAAAGTTGAGGTGCCAAATAATCTAGCCAACCCTTCTCCATCCATAACTTCACGTCAGCATATAAACCTTCATATTGATCGAAACCAACAATACCTGGGGGGTTTCCTGGACGATAAATGCCGAACGGACTAATGCCAAATTTGACATAAGGTTTCTCAGCGTGAATACCTTGATAAAGACGTTGCACCATATTATTCACATTCTGTCGTCGCCAGTTAGATAGAGAAAGAGTGCCGCCAGATGCTTTGTAACTATTGTAGGTTTGGTAGTCGGGAAATTCTTGTCCTGCTTGAGGATAGGGATAAAAATAGTCATCGAAGTGAATGGCATCAACATCATAACGGCGCACCACATCTATAATAGTATTGTAAGTTTGGTCTTGAATGACTTGCGCTCCTGGGTCCATCCAAATATTTTTGCCGTATCTATAAGCATATTGGGGATATTTGGTCGCCATGTGATTAGCAGCAAAGGAACCATCATTAGGACTTAGTTGGGCACGGTATGGGTTAAACCAAGCATGAAGTTCGATGTTGCGTTTATGACTTTCGGCGATCGCAAATGCTAAGGGGTCATAATATGGCTGGGGTGGTGTTCCCTGTTGCCCGGTTAACCAGCCACTCCAAGGCTCAATAGGAGAGTCATATAAGGCATCTCCGGTTGGTCGAACTTGCAAGACTAAAGCGTTGAGGTTTAGTTCTTGCATCCGGTTGAGGATGTTGAGTAATTCTGCTTTTTGTTGGGCGACGGGTAGACCTCGTTGAGAAGGCCAGTCAATGTTGGCGACGGATGCTACCCATACTCCACGAAATTCTCTGGGGGAAAAGAAGGATGCTTGTTGAGCAGTGGCTGTGGGTAAGTAGCTAGAGATTTGAGTCAGGGTTAGTCCTAATATTATGAGGCAACTCCAGAGGAGATGTTTGGGTCGAAAGTGGATGTTTTTGGGGATTTTAGCTAATAGTTTGTTGACTAAGTTCATTTTTGGATAGTGGTAATTTAACCTCATTCTACCTGATACTTAACTTCATACGGTTCAATGATTTTTTTGTAGGTTTAGTCAGTAGTAATATTATGTTCGGTTAAATACTTATAATATTTGTGAAGGTTGGTAATAGACATGAGTGGAAATTGATATAACGTGTCACGGTTTGGAGACCAAACCCCTACCTTCCTACTAGCTCTGATAATAACTAATTATTTGAACTTATTTGAACATAAGATAATTTACCCGAACAGAAATTTAACAACTATTGCGTATATCGCCATAAAAGATTTTAGTGGAGGTTGACAAGTAAGAATCTTCCCTAGAAAAAGTCAGATAATTTCTCAATTCTCTTCTTTGCCGAACAGAACTTTAACGACTATTGCGTATATCGCCATAAAAGATTTTACTGGAGGTTGACAAGTAAGAATCTTCCCTAGAAAAAGTCAGATAATTTCTCAAT